>PUOW01000075.1 GCA_003552185.1 Spirochaetaceae bacterium | reverse complement strand
TCGGGCGCTTCCAGCACCCGTAGCAGGGCATTGCGGAACGATACCCTAAGAACACTCGCCCACACTACCGCGCCGATCGCAACTAACGCGAGCACGGTAGCGAGTGGATAGACCCATTCCGGAGCGTCGGTCAACACAGTTGCGTCAAAACTCACAGCAAACTCCTCATTCGGCACCGCCGTGCCGATCGTTAATTGCGCGTGTGATCCTCATCACCCGCCGCCACAGCCCGTCTGCAGATCGGTCGTCTGCAGATCGGGGTAGTGAACGGCTATCGGAGCATGCGGACAACACGAAAGATCGGGATCGGGGCTTCTTTCCCCTTGACCTGCACCGGCTGCAGTTCCTGCACCTTGAAGCGGTCTCCGAGGATATCGCGCGTGTCCTGAGTGATGATTATCTGTCCGCCGCGAGCGACACTCTCGAGGCGCGCCGCTACGTTAACGCTATCTCCGATCACCGAGTAGTCCATCCGTTGCGAACTGCCGAGATTGCCGGCAACCAAGGGGCCGGTGTGCAGCCCTATGCCGACTCGCAGGCTGGAGGCATCGCCGGTGAAGAAACGGCGCTTCGGCGAGCTGATTCTATCTTGAATCTCGAGGGCGCAGCTAACCGCGTTGATCGCGTCTTGCTCCTCGCTTTGCAGCGGCACGCCCCAGATCGCCATGATCGCGTCGCCGATGAACTTGTCGATATAGCCGCGGTGATTGATGATGACCTCAACGGCTTCCTGGAAGTATGCGTTCAACACCTCGATGATGTGCTCGGGATCCTTCCCCTCGGAAAAGCTCGTGTAGCCGCGGATATCGGCAAAAAAGGTGGTCGCGAGCTTCTTGTCGCCGCCGAGACGTACGCTGTTGGGCTCTTGGATTAGGTTCTCTACGAGTTCGCTCGAGAGGTAGCGCGCGAACATATCCTTCACGAGACGACGTTCCTCCTTCACCACCTTCATCTGACCTTTGAGCTCGCGCTCGGCGGTCTGGTCTGTGAACAAGAGGGTAATGCCTTCATGACGGCCGCGCTTGCCCTGAAGCGGCGAGAGGTTCAGCGAAAAATCGATCTCGCGCCCTTCGCGGGCGCTGATGATTCCCTCTATCCCGAGTTGCTCATCCCCGCTCTCGGCGGAATGCTCCACCGCGTTCAGAACCCGAGAATCAACCCTGGAGGCGAACACCTCCGTGAGCGGCTTTCCGAGATCCGCATCTCCGAGCTCGAGACGCTCGGCGGCGGCGCGATTGAAGTACCGCACGGTGCCGGCGCGATCGGTGGTTACGAGCAGGTTCGTCATAGAAGCGAATATGCTTTCCTGGTAGCGCTCGAGCGCCTCGACCTTTCGAAGCTGGTCGCGAAGTTGGTCGAGCAGCTCGCTGTTATGAAGCATGCCGGCCGCGAGCGGCACGAGCGACTCAACGAATCGCAGCCTGGAGTAGCGGTAGAACTCGCGCGGGGTGGCGTTGAGGATCAGCACGCCGAGTACGGCGCGTGGCGCCGCCAGAGGCGCTACGATCGCGCTTCGCATACGGTCATCGAGCAACGCGTCGCGGAAGTACGGGCGATCGCGGTCGTGCAGCACCAACGGCTCCCGCAGTTCAGAAACCAGCGAAACGCTTTCGGCTTCGGGCCGGATGCTGCGCGGCAGCTTGAAACGGCCGCGACGATACACGAGCTTCAGACTCGAGGTGGGCGTGTCCGGGTCCTCCGCGAGGTACAGCGCGCCGATATCCGAGCGGGTGATATCGACCGCTTGCTCGACCAACACCTCCGCCACCGAGCGCCCGTCGCTCTCACGAGCGAGTAGTGAGCCGGCACGCACGAGCTCATGAGTGAGTTCCCCTGCTGTGCGCGGTTGTACCGCGTCCCGGGCTCCCGAAGCATCGGGGGCTTCGCTCGATGTTTGCAGCGCATCCACAGGCAAGATTGTATACGTTTCCTATTCTGACTGCAACAATGGGATTAGGGGTTGTTTGGTGTGATCCCGCGCGGTCGAGCTGCCGCGTCAGCCGCCGACGTCCCGGTAGCCGGCGGATCCGGCAACGAGCCTCCGGGCCCGGGAAACTCGAGGAAACTCGAGGAAGGCTTGGCGCGCAGTACGGCGAGCCGTTAAGATACTCGGCAAGGACGAATATCGAGCCCGACACCCGAGTCGGCGAATCCTGCCGGCTGTGCTGCCGCCGTTCAGCGATCGGGCTGTCGGGGCGAAACATGGCGAAACATGGCGAAACATAAGGAGAAACCCAGTGATGGAGATTGGCGCGGATCAATTTGGTGAGCTGGCGGTGCAGTACGGGCAACGCGTAGTGCTTGCGGTGTTGGTGTATATCGTCGGTCGTTTCGTTGTTGCCGGTGTTATGCGTCTGGTCCGGCGTTCGTTTGAGTTGAAGAAAGACCTTGACCCCACCGTTCGCTCGTTTCTTGACTCGGCGGTGCGCAGCGTCCTGATGGTCATGGTGGTGCTTACGGTGTTTCAGACGCTCGGCATCGCGCTTACGTCCTTCATTGCGGTGCTCGGTGCTGCCTCGCTTGCGGTTGGGCTTGCGTTTCAAGGCAGTCTTGCAAACTTCGCCGGGGGGCTCCTTATCCTGCTGTTTCGCCCGTTTAATGTAGGCGAGTTCATTGACGCCGGCGGCACGATGGGCACCGTGGTAGAGATTCGTATCCTCTACACGCTTCTCAACACCTTCGACAACAAGCGCGTGGTTGTACCGAACGGCGGTCTCGCGAACACCACCGTTACGAACTTTAGCGTGAACCCTACGCGGAGGCTCGACTTGGTGTTCGGCGTTTCGTACTCTGCGGATATCGATCTCGTGAAGCGCATTCTCAACGACATCGTTACCGAGAACGAGATGGTTCTGAGTGAACCGGAGCCGATGATCGGGGTGCTCGAACACGGCGACAGCGCGGTGAAGTTCGCAGTGCGCGTCTGGGTTGCGCGCGAGAACTTTTTCACCGCTACCTTTGCGTTGAACGAAACCGTCAAAAAAGCGTTCGACGCGGCCGGGGTCGCTATTCCGTTCCCGCAGCGCGATGTACATCTGTATCATCACGGCACGGAGTTGTCGGGTGGCACAACTTAGTTTCATCTTTAGTTATGAGATGATAAGCTCAAAACTCGATACAACACCCGTAGTTGAACGGAGGACGATATGTCTGAGATAAAAAGCGCGCTGGAACTGGCGCTCGAGAAAACCGAGAACGTGCAGGGCGACCGCAAAAGCCTCGAGATGCACGAGCACAAGCAGATCGGGAAGCGGTTGGTGAGCAAGGTGATAGACGGCGAGGAGATCGATATCGCCGCGGAGTTCGCTCGTTTTGAGGGCGAGAAGCTCGAATGGGTGAAAGACGGCTTTTTCGAGGTCTTGCTGATGAACATAAAGCTTCCGAACGACGACCTCGAGATGCAACGAATTCGCCGGCTCGAGGACGGGTTTCAGGTCGTGATTCGCGACACCAAGCAACTTCGGGAGCTGTTCAAGCAGCTCGATTCGCTCCTCGGTCAGTATCTCGACAATAGACGTCAAATGATTGAAGCCGTTCGTCAGCAGTTTGAAGGACGAATGCGTCAAAAGGAACAGGAGATGCAACGTCAGATGGGCTCCCAGGTGAGGATGGACCCGGCAAGCGATCCTGAGTTCGCTCAGTATCTGCGCGAGAACATGAACCGCTTGCAGGGACAGTACACCGGGGTGCTCGATCAAGTGAAGCAGCAGTTGCAGCAGTTATACGACGCAGGCCGCTGAGGAGCTCGGTGGGCATCGCCCGCGGGCATCGGCGAGCATCGGTGGCTATAGCCGGTGGGCATCGGCCGCGGGCATCGGCGGACATCGGTGGGCATAGCCCGCGGGCATCGGTGGTGGGGTAGTTCCGTGCTCAAGCAATACACCGCGAAGTATAAGCGCACCGTCCGGATCCTATCGATAGACGGCGGGGGCGTACGGGGCCTGATTCCGACCTTTCTACTGCACGAGATCTATCGCCGGATGGAGCTCAGGTGTGCTTCTTGGGGAAGGCGGAAGATACCGCGAATACACGAGGTGTTCGACCTTGTGGCCGGAACCTCTACCGGCGGATTGATCGCGCTCGGGTTGTGTGCTCCCGAGCAGCAGTTCAACCGCGGCGCCGAATCGTCTCAGAAGCGCGATTCGGCATCGTCGGCAGCCCGCGTTTCTCACCCGGGCCACCCGGCTCACCCGGCGGTTACGATAGAGCGCATCATCGAGATCTACACGCGCTACGGAGCGGAGGTTTTCCCGCGGTGGAAGTTCAACCGCCTACGTGCGGTGTTGCAGGCCTTTGGTGAGAAGTACGATGCGGAGCCGTACGAACGAGTGCTGCGCATCCTTTTTGGAGAACTGCGGGTCAGCGAGGCTCTTACCAATCTGCTGATTACGAGCTACGATACCGAACGACGGACGCCGTTCTTCTTCAAGCGCCGTCCGGCGCACTATCAGCGGTACGACGACCGCGACTTTCTGATGCGCGACGCGGCTCGAGCGGCTTCGGCGGCGCCGACGTTCTTTGAGCCGGCCTATATCCGTCCGGTCGACGGGCATAGCCGCGAGTTCTACTGTTTAATCGACGGCGCGATCTTTGCGTCTAACCCGGCTATGTCGGCCTATATCGAGGCACGTAAGATGTACCCCTGGGCTCGACGTTTCATCATCGTGTCGCTCGGCACAGGCAAACGCACGCGTCGCTTCACCTACCGCGAGATGCGAAACTGGGGCTATATCGACTGGGTGTCGCCGATCAAGGGCGTTCCGCTCACCGCGATGACGACCGAAGGGGTGGCCGAAGCGGTCAATTATCAGCTCACGCGGTTGCCCGGTGTGGAGTATTACCGGTTCAATGCGCCGTTGTACGGAGCCTCGGAAGCGATGGACGACGCAAGCGACGAGAATATCGACGCCTTGCAAGGCGTTGCGCGCCGAATAATCGAGGAAAACGCGAACCTGCTCGACAACGCGATCGGAGCGCTGTTATGAGTCTGCAGTCTAGCGGGGCGTACGCCGACGGTCGCCTGCGAGCACCGCGGCTGCCGGTCGGCGCCGAGGAGTCGGAGGGTGTATAACTATCCAATCATGCGCTTAGGTGTTATCGGAGGCGGGCAACTCGGGCGTATGTTGATCGCGCCCGCGCGCGAGCTCGGAGTTGCGGTTAATGTGCTGGATCCCGACCCCGAGGCCGCCGCGGCCGAACCGGCCGACCGATTTCTGGTCGGCTCCTTAACCGATCCGGCGGCTCTCGCCGAGCTCGCGTCCTGCAGCGATGTTTTGACCTACGAGATCGAGCATATCGACGCCGAGGCGTTGCAGAGTCTCTCCAACCGCGGGGCCGTCATTCGGCCGTCGGCCGGGACGCTCGCCTGCATACAAGATAAGCTGCTCCAGAAACGGCACCTCGCCGCCCACGGCATACCGGTTCCGGAGTTCGCCGAGGTGCCGAGTGCTGATGAAGGAGAGCGGCTCGGGTATCCGTGTGTAGCGAAGTCGCGCCGAGGTGGGTACGACGGGCGTGGCGTGGTGGTCTGTCGCACCGAGAACGAGCTTCTTGCGCTTCCGGGGGCGTCGCACGACTGGTATCTTGAGCGCTACCTCTCGGACGCCGGTGAGCCCGCGATGTTGGTGGCGCGCGGCGTTCGGGGTGAAGTTAGGTTGTACGACCCGTTCGAGATGATGTTTCATCCCGAACGCAACATCTGCGACGCGGTGGTGCTGCCGGCGGCGCTCCCGGCCGCGGTGCAGCGGCGGGCGGCAGAGATCGCGGTAGCGGCGGTTGAGAGCTTTGAGACGGCGGGGTTGTTCGCGGTCGAGCTCTTTCTTACCACCGAAGGCGAGGTGCTGGTCAACGAGATCGCACCACGCCCGCATAACTCGGGGCACGTAACGATCGAGGCGTGCGTCACGAGCCAGTTCGAGCAACATCTGCGCGCGGTCTGCGGGTTCCCGCTCGGGTCTACCGAGCTGCTCTCCCCGGGGGCGATGGTAAACCTCCTAGCCGAGGGCCGAAGCGAAGGCCCTGTCGGGATCCTCGGCCTCGAGGAGGCGCTGGCGTTGGAAGGTGTGCGCGTGCATCTGTACGGCAAGCGGCGCGCGCGTCCGGGGCGAAAGATGGGGCACGTAACGGCTCTCGCGGCGGATACTCAGACCGCCCTCGAGGCCGCGCGTGCGGGGGCGGAACGGCTGCGGATCGGCGTGTACGAGCCGGCGTAGTCGCGGCGGAGAAAAGGGAAGAGCGTATGGAGAATAGCGACGGTACGGAACGCGCGGTGGTGGGCGTTATTATGGGAAGCAGCTCCGATTGGCCGGTGATGCGGCGCGCGGTGGAGGTGCTGCAGGAGCTCGCGGTTCCGTTCGAGTATCGGATCGTTTCGGCGCATCGCACCCCCGACCGGATGTGCGACTACGCCTCCCGGGCGGCCGAGCGTGGCTTGCGGGTGATCATCGCCGGCGCCGGTGGCGCGGCGCACCTTCCGGGTATGGTCGCGGCAATGACCGCGCTGCCGGTTATCGGGGTGCCGGTTCGGGGATCAACCCTCGACGGCCTCGACTCATTGCTCTCGATCGTGCAGATGCCGCGCGGTATTCCGGTTGCCACGGTAGCGATCAACAACGCAGAGAACGCGGCGCTACTCGCCGCCCGCGTCCTCGGTGCCGCCGACGCTTCCGTACGACGCAAGCTCGAGCAACGCATGGAGCGTGCAGCCGCCGAGGTACTCGAGGCCGACCGGGAGCTTCGCTCGGACGATGATGCGCGCGCGCTCGGTGAGTAGGCACGGTGTCGAGTTACGGGTTCTACCTATTTGTGGATGCAGTAAAGGAGCTGCTCTCGGTCTTGGCGCCGGTGCTGGTGGCGATCGTTCTCGCGGCCGCTGCGTTGCTGGCGTGGCGGCGCTACTTGGCGGTTACGCACCGCGTGGACTCGGACTGCGCCGAGCGGATCAAGGCACTTGAGTCCCGCGTGAGCGACCTAGAGCGCCGGAGGCGAAGCGGGGCGTCCGAAACCGTGGAGGGGCGCGAAGAGTAACGCCGTGTCATCGGCAGACCGTCGAGGCTACTGCACGCGGTAGCGCTCGGCGAGCATGCGCCACAAGACCGCGAACAGCCCGGCCAGAATCGGCCCTACCAGGAAGCCGATGATGCCAAGCCATCCGATGCCGCCTAAGGTGGCGAGAAGCACCACTGCGGGGTGCAGCCCGGAGCGGGTTCCGAGCAGTCTCGGTTTGATCAGGTTCTGACTGATGCCGACACCGCCGACGCCGAACAGCAGCAGCACGAACGCCGCACCCCAGCGGCCGGTTAAACCGAGCACCACGATTGTGGGGATGAACACGAAGTTTGTACCCACCAGCGGAATCACCGAGAGTACCATCATGATAAGCCCCCACAAGAACGGTGAGGGAATTCCCAGCAGCAGGAACAGCAATGCGCCGTAAACACCCTCGAGAAAGCCTATCAGCACCGTGCTGACCAGCGTCGCACTGGTTACCTGCACCGTCTCGGATGCGATGTAGTCGATCTCTCGTTGCTCCATCGGGATCACCGCGCTGATTGAGCTTACCAGCTTCTCGCCGTCGAGTAGGAAGAAAAACATCAACAGCAGCCCGAGCAAACCGGCGCCCACGGTGCGCGCCGCCCCAACGAACGAGCTCTGAAAGGCCTGCAACAGAAACTCGCTTCCCACCTGCATCACGTCGCGCAGGATCTCTTGCACCCAGAACTGCTCGATTTGGTCGAGATAAGGCTCTAACATCGGAACCAGCTCGAGCAGCCCGCCGAGGCCTGCTTCGCTAAAGCGGGCTATCGCGGCGCTGATCTCGCGCGTAATAGCGCTGTAGCGCGCCGCGATCGCGATCAGTTCGCTGTATGCCAGGATCCCGAGGATCGAGATCGGTAAAACCACGAGCAACACGATTACCCCAAGCGTCAGAGCCGCGCCCAGTCGCCTGCGGTTGCCGAGCAAGCCGGTTATGCGAAGAAACAGGGGATAGAACAGGCGTGAGAACAGCGTCGCGATCAAGATTGTGATCAGAAACGGGCTGAGCAACCGAATGAATAGTATCGTGACGGTGACCACAACGGTCAGAAGAAAGAGCTCGGAAAGTTTGGTGGTGATCTCACGTTCAGTTGCCATGCTGCACGTACCACGAATTCGTGTTATAGTAAAGTAAACGTCATGTTGCATCAAGGCGAGGAACGGATCGCGTTACATAGGGTTGATCTGCCGTTGCCGGAGCGCGCGCGGCTGGAAGAGGCCTATCGTCGGCTGCGCCCCAAGTATGAAGAGGCGCTGCAGGAGCTGCAGCTCCGCCTCCGCTCGGAGCTAACCGCGATCGGTCTCGATCCAACCGTCAAGTGGCGGGTGAAGTCGTTCGACAGTTGTTTCTCAAAGCTCGTCCGCCGAGTGCGCGAGGCCGGCGAGCACTCCGATACGATGGAACTCACCGACCTGCTCGGTATTCGCTTCGTGTGCCCGTTTTTGGAGGATATCGAGCGGATCGAGCAGCGCCTTCGTGACCGCTACGAGGTGCTGGAGGTTGAGCGCAAAGGCTCGAAGTACTCGTTCCACGAGTTCGGCTACGACTCAACTCACTACCTCATCCGCATGCCGGCCGAGATCGCCCGGCTCTGCGGGCTTCCTCAGGAGCTTTCCTGCGAGCTGCAGCTGCGAACCATTCTGCAGGACGCGTGGGCCGAGGTGGAGCACGAGTTGATCTACAAGGCGGATTTCAGCCCGCTCGACGACCCGCTGCGTCGCAAGCTTGCGGCTTTGAATGCCAACCTCTCGTTGTCCGACACTATCTTCCAAGAGATTCGAGACTATCAGCGCGAGCTGCAACGTGAGCTCGAGAAGCGTCGCGGAGAGTTCTGGCACCGCTATCATAGCATCGCAAACAACGGCGGAGCAGGTGCCGGCGAACAGCCCGATGCGGCAGCGCCGCACCGGGAGCCGCGCGCCCGTGAGGAGATCTCGCACCACGATCCGTCGCCCCGTGAGCAGATCTCGCACGGCGGCTCGGTATCCGGCGGCCGGCCGGACGGAACCGAATCGGCGCGTCGTGAGACGCCGCGCGGTGAGTCGGCGCGCGCTGCTGAGCATGACCGGGGCAACGGTGAGGGGAGGACCTCCGCGGCGTCTCTGCGAAACGGGCAGGATCTCGGCGACACGCTCGACAATCTCCTCCTGCGAGCGTTGCTCGAACACAACCGGCGGAACTTCGGTCGCGCTATCGAGATCTACGATCGGCTGCTGGAGCAGCACCCGCGCGCCGAGGTAGAGGCGGTGATCTGCGCCCATCGCGGCATGGCGTACTTCGCCGAAGGACTACATCAAGACGCGATCGCCGACTTCACTCGAGCGCTCGAGCTCGTTCCCGACAACCCCAAGGCGCTGTACTATCGCGGAGTTGTATATCGAGTTTTGGATCGCACCGGCGATGCGCTCGCCGACCTGGACGCCTGCTTGTATCTTGATCCCTATCATTTCGACGGCTCGTTCGCGCGCGCGCAGCTCTATTACGATCTCGGAGACTACGTGCGTGCCTTGAACGACTGCGATCGAGCACTCGAGATTCATCCCGAGTCGCAGCAGGCGATACGGTTTCGGAGCTTGATTGCCTCGCTTGTTGCGCGGTGACGGGGGATAGTGCTCGACTCACTCGCGAATTGCGCACGCGCATCGCGTGGACCGGTTGCGAAGATCATAGCAAGCGGTGCAGAATAGGAGGTAAGCAAAAAAGGTATTCTTGTCATGAAGGAGCTGCTCTTATGTCCGATTCGTCCGACCCCGGTAATCTTAGCTACGACACGGCCGCGTTCCTAGAGATCTACGGCGATGATGAAGAGTTAAAAAGCGAGATTATCGCGGTCTTCACCTCCGAAACTCCGGGCAAGCTTGAGCGCATGGAGCGAGCCGAACAGGACGGAAACTGGGAAGAGGTCGCCAGGGCGGCGCACTCGCTCGCCAACACCGCGGGAACCATGCGCTCCGACATAATGCTGAGCACCTGTCGTGAGCTTGAAGCCGCCGCACGATCGGGTGGGGAAGCCAAAGCGCGCGAGCTGTGCGGATTAGTGCATACCGGCTTCACCGATATGCTTGAGAAAGTGCGCTCACTGTAGCGGTCGGTAGCGATCTCGGTGACGTCGCTAGGCTCCAGGTTCTTCCGGCCGGCGCTCCGGGATCTGGCTCGGAGCTTGGCCCTCGGCCGCGAACTCGGGCGTGAGAAACAGCCCGCAGAAGCAATGCCCGAACTCTTTCTGATCCGGCGCGAGGTAATCGCAGGGACAGATGATATCGCGGTCTAACCGCCGTACGCCGTCGCCGTCGCGGCATGGACAGAGAAAATAGCCGTGACGATTGTAATTGACCGCGAGCCCCTCGGCAAGGTCGTCGACGAACTGCCGGTCGGGGTTTACTACCCATCCGTTATGCTTCGCTACCCGCTCGATGAACCGATGCGCGTCCTCTCTGGACTTTTTCCGGGGCGGGTACCCCGGTGCGTTGTCGGCGGTTTCCATCTCGGGTTACCCGTGCTCCGGAAGGCCGAGCGTCTTGCGCCATTGCCCCTCGGTGAACCCGGTGAGGGCGCGCTTGCCGTCGACGAGCAGGACCGGAAAGATCGGCGAGGTGTTGAACCGAGCGCGCAGCGTGTCCTTCACCTCACGTTTGCGCTCGGGCGAGACCTCATCGAGGTGAATGAACCTATACGAGAAATCGTGGTCCTCGAGAAATCGGAGCGCTCGTTTACAGAAGCCGCAGGTTGAGAGCGAGAACACCGTTAAGGCGTGCTCGGTCTTGCTTCCTTCGCGCTCGGTGTACTGCAGTTCTTCAAATACATCTGCCATCAGATACAGCTCCCTGGTGCGTACTTTCCTATATAGAATAGCGCGTTACGGGGTGTGGCGACAAGTTTACGCGTCTGTGATACACTACCGGCCACACACCGTCGACGGATAGTGAAGGGCTTCATGGAAAGGCAGAACGCCGAGCAGATCACGCAGATAGACGACGAGCCGCAGGGAGTGTTTGGTAAGCTCCTTGCGCTGTTCACGAACAACAACGATCCGGAACGTGAGAAGAAGCGTCGGTTGAAGGCGCTTCGCAAGGACCTCAACAAGAGCAGGCACAAGTTCTATAAGCCGCGCGGAAACGAGGTTCAGCCCGCCTTGGGCCGCTTTTTCTTCGAGATCTACAAGACGGTGGTCCCGGCACAGGCGATGCTGCAGAACGCGGCCGGCTCTAAGGCACTGCAAACTACCGTTATCGAGAGCTTCATGACCACCGAGCAGGCCGAGATGCGCGAACGCTTCACCGAACAAAGCATTCGTGAGGCGGCCGACCAGAAGGACACTCGCGAGCTTGCCGGGGAGCTCAAGCAGGCGATGGTGGCGTTTTTCGGCTCGTTCGATAACGCAACGGTTAAACAGATCAACTCCACCTATAACACGGTGTTGAGTTTCGTGCAGTTCGTGGGATTTGATTACTACTTTCTCCTGAAGAAGTTCGATTCTTCGCTGCCGGAGGCCGACCAGAGCTACAAGCCGAAATTCGAGGTCATCGGAGGCGAGTACGTAACCGACGATCTCAAGGATTTTCTCGAGATCGCTCCGCTGATCGACAAGAGCCAGGACTGGGACACGGTGTTTGGTATTCTCCAGCAGTATCGCGGCGTCGAGGTTATTTCTCGCGCGGCCTGGAAGAAGGTCATGAACTCGGTGACCGAGGTCATTGCTTCGGAAGCGCTCTTGAAGATCGTGCAGTATGTGGAGCAAGACCCGTACCTCGAGATTAAGCCGAGCTTCCCGTCTGAGCACATCGTGGAGGCATATCTCAACACGCTGAAAACGACCACCGAAGCGACGATTCAGAAGATCCTTGCCGAGCGTCGTGGGCAGAAGGTGCAACAGTTGTGCAAAAAGATCTTTGGAACAACTACCATCGCACGTACCAAGCACTATACCGATGCCGGAAGTCAGGCCTACACCAAGCGACTGCTCAGCGGCTACACCTTCACTGCACCGATCAACTACCTGAAGGCTTTTTTGGTCGACTACTTCAAGAAAGATGTGCGTGAGCTCGTGCGCGATGTGTTATTGGTTCGCGGGAAATGGGCGACGAACCTTACCTCGCATCAGCTTTCTGAAGCTTTCCACCAGGTAATGTCGGTTGCCGAGCAGATCGTGGAGTTCGACGAAAGCCTCGCCGACGACGGCGCTCGCGGCGCAAAGCTCCGAAAGGCTCTTGGGCGAGCGGTTGAGCGCGACAAAAAGACGCTAAACCTCCTCCGCGAGCAGTTGTCGGAGGTGAACAAAGAGGCGCGCACAATGGTCGTTGAGGCGGCGCAGAACTTGATCACTATTGCCAAGATTCTGAAGCTGGTGATAGAGGACGCGGACCGCCAGAATCCCGAAGTGATCCTGAATTGGAAGGAGCTCGAAGGGTATAGCGAAGCACCGGTCAAAGACCGCCTCATCGAAATCTACCGTCAAATCCACTACTTCGTGCAGCTGATGCAACTCTACGTCAAGAGCAAGTAAGGCGTCGGGCAACCTCGTGGCTCACAGAGCACCCTCGAACTCGAGCAGGCGCTTCTTAACGTGCGAGCCTTCGTCCTCCGGTAGGCTTCGCAGGGCGTACTTCCCTATTCGTCGACCGGCTGCCACCACACGGTGGCACGGGATTACGATCGGCACCGGGTTGACCGCAACCGCGTTGCCCACCGCTCGCGCCGCGCCGGCGTGCCCGAGCGCTCGGGCGATCTCGCCGTACGTGACGGTGCTTCCGTACTCTATTCCGGCGAGCCGCTTCCAGACTCGTTGCTGAAACGGCGTGCCGTTAACTCGGGTCGCTACCGTAAAACGCCGGAGTACTCCGCGGAAGTAGGCGTCGAGTTGGTGTTCGAGTTCTCCGCAGGCGTACTTGTTCTCTTCCACGGTAATCCCGGGCCGGCGGACCTCCGGCGCAGTGTAGCCTATCTGTAGCACGGTACCGGCGCGGTCTACCGCAAGGTGCAGGGGGCCGATCGGCGAGTCGTAGCGATGCGTGTATACCACGGTACGTGCGCGTTCAGACATCATCGTACGCGAGATTATAGCGCTCGTTGTCTGCGTCTGTCATCCGGCCGTCATCGGCCGCCGGGGCCCGTGCTCGGCCGCGACGCTTGTACGCCGGAGTTTATAGGCCGAGAGCCTGCCGCCGGCCTCGGGAGATACGTGGGCATGAACCTCGATCCCGGCGTCGGTATGCTCTTCGCTCACGACGTGACCGTTGCGATGAAGATACGCGATGAGATCGTAGCGGTCGGCAGGAAAGAGGTAGACGCTCTCGGCGCTTTGCTCATCGATGAGCTGCCTGATGAGCTCGAGCACGCGCTCGACCCCCTCGCCGGTTTTCGCCGAGACAAATGCGGTGCGCTCCGGTGGACATTCGAGTCGTTCGGTTGCGGCCTGCAACGTGAAACGATCCTCTACAAGATCGATCTTGTTGAACACAAACAAGCGTGGGCGATCCGCGACTTCGAGCTCTTCGAGAACCTCGGTGGTGGCCGCGAACTGTCGGTCGATATTGCGGCTTGCTGCGTCGATTACGTGGATCAGAAACTGGGCGATAACCGTTTCTTCCAAGGTCGACTTGAACGCGTCTATGAGGGCCGGCGGTAGCTTTTGAATAAATCCGACTGTGTCGGTGAGAACCGCACCGCCTTCAAACTGCGAGCTCAGCCGCCGGGTGGTGGCATCGAGCGTGGCAAAGGGGCGGTTCGCTACGCGAACGTCGGACTCCGTTAAGATGCGCATGAGAGAGGACTTGCCGGCGTTGGTGTAGCCGACAATCGAACCTGTGGGGATAGGGATCCCGACCCGCCGCTTCCTCATCGTCGCGCGCTGTGACTGTACCTCACGCAGCTCGCTGCGGAGCTCCTGAATGCGCCGCAGTACCTGGCGGCGATCGAGCTCGATCTGTTTCTCGCCTTCGCCACGCGTTCCTCGCCGTCCGCCCTTCTGGCGGGAGAGGTGGGTCCAGGCGTGTGCAAGTCGCGGCAGATAGTACTGCATCTGGGCGAGTTCCACCTGCAACTTGGCCTCGGTGGTGCGCGCATGGCGCGCGAAGATATCGAGAATGATCTCTTGTCGGTCGACCACCACTCGCTGAGTTAGTCGTTCCCAGTTGCGTTGTTGCGAGGGAGAGAGCGGATCATCGAACACGATCCACTCGACCTCTAGATCGGCCGCCCGCTCCGAAATCTCGTGTGCTTTGCCGCTGCCGAGCAGAAATCGGGCGTTCGGCTCTCGAAGCTTGGCCCGAACCGGACCCTTGGGACTGAGCCCCAAGGCCCGTACGAGTTCGCGCAACTCCTCGCCGGTTTCTTCCGAGACGGCAGGGTCTTCGTTGGGGTGCTGAACTGTAACCAACAACGCGCGGGTTCCGGCGTCGTAGCCGGGAGTGTGAAGCAAACTCATCGGCCGGCGTAGACGTTCCAAGCGGTTTGAACGAGCGTTTCAAGGTCGCTGTGCCGCGGTCGCCAGCCGAGCGTTTCGCGAGCCGCCTTGGACGATGCCATAAGCTTCGCCGGGTCTCCGGCGCGACGAGGGGCCGTCTCGACCGGAATCTCTCGGCCGGTGACGCTGCGCGCGAGCTCGTAGATCTCGCGCACGCTGGCACCGTGCTCGGTTCCGAGATTCAGCACGAGGTCTCGGTCATGAGCGAGAATGTGTTCCAATGCCGCGAGATGCGCTACCGCGAGGTCGCTTACGTGAATGTAGTCGCGCACCCCGGTGCCGTCCGGCGTGTCGTAGTCGTCGCCGAAGACCCGTAGCTGCGTTCGGCGGCCAAGAGCCACCTCCATGATGACCGGCAGGAGGTTTGCAGGGTTGCGCTCAAGACCGCGCACATCGCCATCGGGGTCATAGCCCGCTGCGTTGAAGTAGCGCAGCGCGGCGTACCTCAAGTCGCGCAACCGTGAGTACCATGCCAGGATCCGCTCTATCTCGAGCTTCGTAGCGCCGTAAAAGTTGGTGGGCTCGGTTGGATGCTGCTCATCGATCGGAAGATACTGCGGTTCCCCGTAGACCGCGGCCGAGGAAGAAAACACCAACAGCCGCACCTCGGCTGCCGTCATCGCGTTCAGGATCTTGATCGTGCCGCAGATATTGTGCTCGGCGTAGCGTTCCGGCTCGAGCATCGAGTCACCGGCAGCCTTGAGAGCCGCAAGATGTATCACCGCATCGATCGGCCTCCCGGCCGGAGCCAACGCGGCCCGCAGCCGAGCCTCGTCTAGGATGTCGGCCTCGATGAAAGACGCGGCCGCAAAGAGGTTTTCGCGACAGCCGGTCGAGAGGTTGTCGTACACCGTTACGCTGTGGTCGTTCTGAAGAAGTGTCTTCACCACGTGGCTGCCGATATAACCGGCGCCACCGATTACGAGAATATTCATGCTACTAGATAGCATAGCCGTCTCCGCGAATGCCTGTCAAACGCGATCAAACGCGGAAGAACGTCAGCAACCGCTGCACGAAGCGATCGATGTAGTCGCGTATGAACTCCGACGCAGTTTTGTCGCTTTTACGCATGCTCTCGATGAACTGTGCGCTCGAGAGTTGGCGCTCTACCATGATTTCGCCGAACTTCTGCGACAGTTCGGGGACATCCCGCACAATCGGCTCCAATGCAGCCTTCGGCACCTCGATCAGCGCGCATTGCACGAGAGCCGAGACAGTGGCGGAGCGCGGCTCACCGGTCAAGAGCGACATCTCGCCGAAGAACTCGCCCGCTCCCAGGCGCGCCACCTCCACCGACTTCCCCGCGTCGCGTCGTTTCGTGACGCGCACCACGCCGGAGGTTACCACCATTAATGAGGTGTCGCCGGAGCCTTCTCGGACGATCACCTCGCCGGGATAGCAGGTGCGCTCGCGAGATCGCTCGGCGATTACCCCGATCTGTTCGTCGCTCAAGATGCCGAAGATCTCTACCTCGCGAAGCTCTTCCTCGATCGTGGGCCGGTGTACTTCGCGCACCGCTGCGCGTTCCGTCGCGATCTCGTACTTCTTGCCGGCGGCGTAGATCCCGGAGCGCTCGAGGTGCGCGTAGATGCCGGAGAACAACTCGGTACGCCCGGCGAAATGCGCCGGGTAGTCTTTGAAGTACACATAGACCGCGTAGCGAAGGGGATTCTCTCCGGCGTCCGAGATGTTCACTACCGGCGCGGGATCGCGGAGCACCGCGTCGCAGCTGAGCGCCGCCTCGAGCAGCAAGCGACGAACGATGTCCGGCGGATACGCACGGTCTACCGAGATCGTGACCCAGGTAGCGTACGCTTGTGAGGGCCGCGAGGTATTGTGGACCGTACTGCGAGTTACTACGCTGTTCGGAACCACGTAGAGGCCGTGGTGCAGCGATCTCAGATGCGTGGACTGCCAGTTGATATCTACCACCGCGCCCTCGGTTCCGTCCGGAAGCTGTATCCAGTCGCCTTTGCTGAACGGGCGTTCGATCGTCAGTGCGATACCCGAAAAAAGGTCCGCGATGAGGTTCTGCAACGCGAAACCGACGATACCGACCACCACACCGGTTGATACCAAAACGCCGCCCGCGGTGCGCTCGAATACGAACACCGCAGTTGCGCCAACCGCGAGCAGATATATCAGCACCGCGACCAGGTTTCTCAGAATTCGCGGCGCCTCGTGCCCCCGCATTTGGCGGAATCGATGTATCCAGACGAACTGATTGAGATACCGATTGAGCAATGACGCGATCGCGAATATCAGAGCGGCCTGTACCAAACTGCGCAGAGCTCGGAATGCCAACGGATGCGTTGAGAGTCCCGAGATTGCGGTATTGAGTGCCGTGAAGAACACCGGGAACGCGACGGTGTCTAGTGCAAGGACCGTTATTCGAATCGGGCGAAGCGGGATGCGCGAGCGCAGAACACGGGTGAACACAAGGTAGGCCAAAAACGCGAGCGCCGGTAACGCGAGCGGCTCCAACGGAACAACTGCAAGTTCATGCGCCAAGCTTACGACGTACGTCATGCGATCACATATCACACTGTTAGCGCCGTTGTAAATAACTATGTTCGGGTCGCGTGCAGATCGTGTTCACTATATTGCAGCAGCTCGGAGTAAACTGCTTTCCCCCGGCAGGGGTAGCCGCCCGGGGTAGCCGTTTATTCGCTAATTTGCTATATTGTGGTTTAGCTATGAACAATGCATTATTTCTAGACGGCTTTGAGATCGAGGCCTATGTCGCGAGCCTCAAGAATTATCGTTCGGTGGTGAAGTCGCTGCTTACGCGTGCGACACCGGCGTCCGAGCACGTTTCGGCTCTCCGGAACTCGCTTGCGGAACAAACACACCCCGTTCGAGCCACCTTGATGACCGAGGACTGGTGCGGAGACTCTGCGGCGAATCTTCCGATACTCGCCAACCTACTGAAAGCCGCCGGAGTTGAGTTGCGGGTGCTGCGAGGTTCGGAGCATCCTGAGTTCAAGGCGTACTACCACAACCGCGGGGTCACCCACATTCCGGTGCTATCGTTCTGGGATCGTGATTGGAACGAGATCGGTCGGTGGGTTGAGGCTCCGGCCCGGGTCGCTGAGAAGAAGGCGAACTGGAAAGACGAGCGGCCGCAGTTTATGCGGCTCTATCATGAGCGCGAGACAGACAAGGAAGCGGCCAAACAGTTCGCGGTCATCTACCGGGAGTTTCTCGAGCAGATGGTGGCATGGTACGAGTCCGGCGACTGGAGCGAGACGACCCGTGAGGTTGTGGAGGCGGTTGCGCCGGCTACCGCGACGGTTTGATCGCTTCTTCGCTGCTGCGCCGGCCGTATGGCGCAGCCCGACACTCGAGGGTAGCGAGGCGCCCATTGGTATTAGCCCGCTAGCGGTTTTCGGCTGAAGCGAGATCGAGTTCGAGACCCAGAGCCGCGGCGAGCTCGCCCGCGGTCTCAACGAGTAGTGTTGGAGTAACCGCCTCCAGCGTTCGTCGGTCGTGGTTCCCCCAGGTGACCGCGCAGGTGCTCGAGCCTGCGGCCTGCCCCATCTCGATATCAAAGGTGGTATCACCAACCATCAGAAGCTCGCCGGCGGGCAGCGAAAGCCTCCCCGCGATATACTGCAGCATCTCCGGATCGGGTTTTTCGCGCTCGGCATCCTCACGGCCTGCGATCACGCCGAAGCAGTCGCTAATGCCGAGGTGCGCCACCATGTCGTCGAGCGACTCATGACTGCGGCTTGAAGCTACCGCGGTCGCTATGCCGTCTCGTTGCAGCGCACGGACGATCTCGGTGAGACCAGGGAACGCTTGTACATGCTCAAACCCCATGTCACGAAACACCTCTCGGTACGTTGCGACGGCCTGTGCGGTATCGAGTGTGTCGCTGTCGCAGATCCTCTCTATCGAGCTTGCCAGCGG
>PUOW01000291.1 GCA_003552185.1 Spirochaetaceae bacterium | reverse complement strand
CTCGAGGTGCCGTGTCTCGAGGCCGAGCTCCTCGTGTGCCTCGCGCAGCGCGGTTGCCACCGGGTAAGGCTCAATGCCGTCGCGTCGGCCGCCGGGGAGCGCGATCTCGCCCGAGTGTACGCTTCCGTCGCGCGGACGCTCGATAAGGGGTACGGTGATCGAGCCGTTGAGCCCTGCGTCATGCGTGGCGGCTGCGGTCGCCGAGTTGCCGGACGCCGGCCACAGCGCGAGCAGAACCGCCGCTTTGCGCGCGTCGCCGGGAAACGGGTCGTAGCCGTCCTCGAGGCGATGAACCGGAGCCATTATGCGCTGCGCGGCAACTCCGGGGAGCGGTAGCGCGAGGCGCGCACGCAGGCGCATAACAAACGACCGATATCCGTCCGGGCTCATGACGCATCCCCGATACTCGTCACAAACTGCGGCGCGCAGCGTTCGGCCGAGGCCTGCTCGTACCCGTATGCAATCCCGAGTAGCTCCGGGTCGGTTCCGAATGCCCCCACGAACGAGAGCCCGAGCGGAAGGCCCAGGTGCGTACCCATCGGGACGCTGATATGAGGGCAACCGGCGATCGCGGGCAAGGAAGCCATACCGCCACCGGTGAAGTAATCGCCGTTGACGTGATCGATGAGCCAGGCCGGGGCGTTGGTAGGTGCGCAGACCGCATCGAGCCGGTGCTCAGCCAAGGCGCGCTCGAGCGCGTCGCGCCCGGCGTGCGTGCGGCTGCGCCGGTATGCCTCGCGGTAGCGCGACTCACTGAGCGGTCCGCACTCGGCTGCCGCCAAAAACAGCTCCTGCCCGAAATACGGCATCACCTCGGCGGCGTGTCGCTCGTTGAACGCTACCAAATCATCGAGCGTGCGTGGTGTTCCGGTGCGCGCGCCGCGGTTGCTCGAGGCTGCGTCGGAGCGCCTCGTGAGATACTCGGTGATCGCGTGCTTGAACTCATACAACAGCACCGTGAGCGCCTCGTCTGCTATGTCGTCGGCGTTCGGCAGCGTGACCGGATCGATCATTACGGCCCCCGCGGCCTCGAGCACGGCCAACGCCCGATCGAACGGATCGGCAACCGCCGGGTGCTCCGGAACGCGGTTACGCGCAACACCGATCCGTTTACCGCGCAGATACTCAGGGCAAAGGTGTGCAAGAAAGTCCGGTTGTCTGCGTACGGCCTCGGTAGCACGATCGGCCGGGTCGTAGGCGCTGATCGCCTGCATCACCAGCGCCGCGTCGAGCACGGTGCGGGTAAGCGGGCCGGCGGTATCCTGGCTCGGGGCGATTGGAATGATCCCTGAGCGGCTCACCATTCCGAGCGAGGGTTTGAGCCCCACAACCGAGTTGTGGGCCGCCGGACAGGTGATCGAGCCGTCGGTCTCGGTACCGATCGCGGCCGGTACGAAACCCGCGGCCACCGCAACCGCGGACCCCGAGCTCGAACCGCACGGGCTACGGTCGAGTACGTGCGGATTGCGCGTCTGTCCTCCGCGACTCGACCACCCGCTGTTCGAGCGCGTTGAGCGGAAGTTTGCCCACTCCGAGAGATTGGCCTTCCCGAGAATCACGGCCCCGGCTTCGCGCAGGCGGCGCACCAGAAAAGCATCCTCCGCAGCCGGCACGCCCGCGAGCGCAATGCTGCCGGCGCTCGTCTCCATGCCGTCGCCGACGGTATCGATGTTGTCTTTCAGGAGGATCGGCACCCCCCGGAGCACTCCGTCGGCGTGGTCTGTTGGCTCGGCGAGCTCAAGCACGGCGTTCAACGCGGGGCCTCGCGTATCGAGCTGCTCGATTCGCGTGCGCAACGCGGTGCAGACCTCGGCCGGTGTGGTGCCGCGCCGGTTGTACTCGCGTTGCAGATCTTGTATCGAGAGTGTATGGATCATACCGAGTTACCGACCTTCGAAGCGGCGCTGCGCGCGCAGCGGCAGCGTCAGCGTCACACCGAACGCCAGGATGAACGCGCTGAGTGCGAACAGCAATGACACGGTGTAACTGCCGGAGATGTCTTTGAAAAGCCCCCCGAGAAACGAGCCCAAGAACGGCCCGATACCCATTACGATGAGCGTCGCGAGGCCCCAGATACGACCCAGGCTTACGCGACCGTACACCGCACCGGTATATCCCACCACGCCCCCGGGGACGATTGCCCAGTAGAACGCAAACAGGATACAGGCCACAACCGCGAACCCTACGCCGTGTCGCGACTGCAACAACAGCACGCACGCGGTGCTTCCAAGCGCCGACCCCACCAGCAGGATGCGCTTGCGCCCCAGCGCCTCGTCACCGCAGGCACGGACCATGCGGTCGGCGGCGCGCCCCATAAGCGGCATCGACGCAATCCCCACCAGCCCTATTACGCCGTAAACAGAGACCGCTCGTGCCTGAGACCATCCGAGGTCGGCGGTCCAGTAGCTCACCACCTGTGTCCAGATCAGAAACTCCGCCATCATATTTGTGAGGAATGCCAGGATAACGCCCCAGACGGCGTAGACCGTGAAGGCCTCCTTGAGCGTCCAGGTCTTCTCGTTATCTGCGGTGCCGGCGGTGGCCGAGCTCCCGATTGCCGCAAGGCCGTAGCGCTCCGGGCTGTGCTTGGCCAGCAGGAACGCGCCGAGCAACGCGGCGGTCACGATTGCGCCGAGCGCCGCCATCCCGGTTCGCCAACTCGCAGGGTCGTGCTCCACCACGAGGCGGCCCATCAGAAGCGCGAGCATAAACTGCGCAACCGGTGCGCCCATGAACGCGATGCCCCACATGCCGGCGTACCGCGGCCCCACGTACCACTTACGCACCGAGACGGTGGAGGTAACCCAGAGCATGCCTGTGCAGGCGCCCGCAAGAATCCCGAAGAACGCAAGGTACAGCGCGTACCGCGATACCGCGGCGGTCGCGAACAGCCCAACGCTCCCGAGCAGCGCCGCCACAAGGTACACCGGCTTCGGACCGCGGCGGTCGAGCAAGCTGCCGCTGAAGAACGCGGTGACGGCGTAAAACACCATCATCAGCGAGTACCCTAAGCTGACCTGACCCTGGCTCCATCCGAGTTCGAGCGCAATTGGGTCTTTGAGGATCGCGAAGCTCGCGCGAACCCCGAAAAGCGAAAACACCGCAAGCCAAGAAGCCGCCACCACAGACAGACCGAGGCGCGTCTCAGCCCGGCCGAAGCTACCGCGAACGGTCTCGGCGGCGGCTGCAAAACGAAAGCGAGTCATGGCCCCCATTGTGCGCGCTTTGGCCGCGCTGCTCAACTATCGTCGAACTATCGCCGACACGAGTTTTGTGCGGCGCTTGCGAGTGGGTGGATCGCTCGTCAAGCCCCGCGGCGCGCCGAACTACCTCGCAGGCCGCCCGGTGCAGCATACAGTGGCGGTCGGCGAGCGCGTCGAGGTCTTGGTCGTAGCCGCCGCCGATCACTGCGGCGACCGGTACGCCGGCGGTACGGCAGAGCTCAATGACATACCGGTCGCGTTCGAACAGGCCCCGGTTCGTGAGCATAAGCCGGCCGAGCCGGTCGGCTTGGTGCACATCGGCTCCCGCGTCGTACAGAACCAACTCGGGCCGCTGCGTTTCGAGCAAGCCCGGCAGTATCTGCTGCAGCCGCTCGATGTAAGCCTCGTCGCCGAGGCCGTTCGCGAGGCCAATGTCGAGATCGCCATCGACTTTGCGAAACGGGAAGTTACTCTCGCAGTGCATCGAGAACGTGAATACCGCCGGCTCGTCGAGAAACGCTGCAGCGGTACCGTCGCCTTGGTGGACGTCGAGGTCTACGATCAACACGCGCCGTACGCGGCCCTCGGCGAGCAGCGCGCGTGCCGCAACCGCCAAGTCGTTAAAGATACAGAAACCGGAGCCGAACTCGGGATGCGCGTGGTGCGTGCCGCCCGCAACGTTGCAGGCGAGACCATGGCGCAGCGCCAAGCGAGCGGTGAGGAGCGTGCCGCCGACGGCTCGCCGTGTGCGGCGGGTGAGCGCCTCGCTCCAGGGAAGGCCGATGCGACGCAGCGCCGAGGCCGGCAAGCTCCCGTCGAGAAACTCCCGCAGGTAGCGCTCGCTATGAACCAACGACAACAGCTCGCGCCCGGCGGCCTCGGGCCGGTACACGTTCCGTTCTGTTGCGATTCCTTCGGAGCACAGTAGCTCATACACACGCCTGAACTTCGGCATCGGGAAACGATGACCGTCCGGTAGTCGCGTGACGTACTCGGGATGATACACAATCGGTAAGTGCCTTAGGGCTGTGCCGTTGCCGTCCGGCCCAACAGTAGCGCGCATAGAGAGTACTCTATCAAAACCACCGACGGTGCGTCTTCGCTCGACAACACAGGGTGCAGAGGGTTAGAGTTGCGGTATGCAGGGACAAGACGATCAAGCGCTTGCGCGCGTAAGCGAGCTTTTGAAGGGAGCAACTCAAGCGGTGGCGCTCACCGGTGCCGGGATCTCGGCCGAGAGCGGTGTGCCGACCTTCCGCAGCGGCGACTCGGGGTTCTGGGGGCGCTTCCGGCCGGAGGAACTGG
>PUOW01000360.1 GCA_003552185.1 Spirochaetaceae bacterium | reverse complement strand
GGTGCGGCGTCTGCCCAGCGCTTCGCCGGACGCTATCCGGCGCAGTACCTCCGCCCGAAACCGCCTCGGCGGATACCGGTGTGGCACCTCGTCGGCGGCGCGGATGCGCTCCGGACCGAGGAGCTTACCGGCGAGGAGCCCGACGACGGATATCCGGTAACGCTCGAGCAGTGGCTGCGGCGCGACGGGCCGATGTTTCTCAAGATCAAGCTCCGAGGTACTGATTGGGACCGGGACTACGATAGACTGCTTGCGTCAGGCGAGCTCGGGCGTGCGTTCGGCTGCCCGGGATTGAGCGCCGACTTCAACTGCACGGTGAGCGACGGCGAGTACGTCCCCCGCCTGCTCGAGCGCCTGCGGCGAGATGCGCCGCGCGCGTACGGCGCGCTTCGCTACATCGAGCAGCCCTTCGCGGTGGATCTTCGGACGCACGACCCCGCGGCGATACAAGCGATCGCGGCGCACAAGCCGGTGTTCATTGACGAGAGCGCCGACACCTGGAGGAGCGTTGCGCGCGCCCATGAGCTTGGGTGGACCGGCGTCGCGCTCAAGACCTGCAAGACACAGACCGGGGCGCTGCTCGCGCTGGCGTGGGCAAAGGAAGCCGGCATGGAGTTGGTGGTGCAGGACCTGAGCAACGCCAGGCTTGCGCAGATTCCGCACGTGCTCCTTGCGGCGCATGCCGGTATCGAGCTCGGGGTGGAGAGCAACGGAATGCAGTTCTATCCCGAGGCCTCAGCCTCCGAGGCGCGCATTCACCCCGGCCTTTACCGTCGGCGTGCCGGCAGGCTCGACCTCGGCTCAATAGCCGGGCCCGGCTTCGGGTACCGCATCGAGGAACTCGCTCTGCGGCTCTGATGTTGTGTTGCCGCCGAACAACAGTTCAGGGGCGTGCTGCAAAACGAGCACGGCGGCGCCTAAAGCCGCAGCGTCGGACCCTAGTTCGGCGGTGACTAGTGTGGTTGCGGTAAGTGGATACGCCATTGCCCGCCGTCGAACCGTATCGCGAAGCATCTCTACAAACAGTGTGCTACCGGCGCCGGACTGTCCGCCGATCACAATCATCTCCGGGTTGAAAAGATTGACGAGGTTACCGATCGCTATCCCTAGATACTCGGCCGCTTCTTCGAGGATGCTTGTGGCGAGCGTGTCTCCTTCCTCGGCCGCCCTGAAGACGTCGGGCGCGTTCAAGGTCTCGGGGCGCTCGGCGTAGCGCTCGAACAGGATGCCGTGTTGTGTTTCCCGCAGCCGCTCACGCGCCCGTCCGGCGATAGCGGGATCGGAGACCAACTGTTGAAGACACCCGCGATTTCCGCACCCACACAGCGGTCCGTCGGGGAGGACGGTTGTATGGCCCAGTTCGCCGGCGCTGGAGTTCGTTCCAATGTAGAGCTCGCCGCGATGGATGATCCCTGCGGCAACGCCGGTGCCGATCGAGATATAGATAAGGTCCTGAGCCCCTTTGGCTGTGCCTCGCCAGCGCTCGCCCAAAGCGCCCACCTTGCTTCGATTGGCGACATAGACCTCCAACCCCGTTCGTGACTGCAGGAGGGTCTTGAGCGGAACGTCGAACCACTCGAGATCTGTAGCGCTTTGTATGATCCCGTTGCGCATGTCGACCAGTCCGGGGGAGCCGACGCCCAAGGCACGGAAAACGCGCCGCGCGCTGTTTCGGGTCAGCAGGCGGGCAACCGCATCGCTGAGGGCCTCTATCGCCGCCTCGGCGCTGCTGCCGAGAATCGCTATAT
This sequence comes from Spirochaetaceae bacterium, assembly GCA_003552185.1. GTDB lineage: Bacteria > Spirochaetota > Spirochaetia > DSM-27196 > SLAA01 > B1Sed10-166. The sequence continues at coordinate 2,786 of PUOW01000360.1, read as the reverse complement.
CCTCGCGATCCTGCGGTGCGGCATCCAGGTCGGTCAGTATCACGCTCCACCGGTAGTCATGCATGCTCGCGCCGAGCGCAAAAACGGCTTCAGGACGGAACTCCAACAGGACCGGAGGACGACCCCCCGAGGAAACCCCAAAACCCGCTTCGCGAACGATTCCCTCGCGCAGTAGGCTGTCGATTACGATGCTCACCGTCGCCCGGCTGAGTCCGGTAAGATCGGCGAGCCCCGGGCGGGAAACGGTTCGCTCATGGCGCAGTATCTCGAACACGTGAGCGCGGTTGATCTCTTTGAGCAGTTCCGGTTGTCCTATTCGTGCGTTCACAGCGATCCCCCGAAAGACGCGTCACCATAATACCGATAGCGACCGGTGCGCGTACAGGATTGGTGCCTCCACGCGGCCGCCGTCGGCTCGGTTGCGTCCCATTATGATAAACGGCAACCGACACTTCTGCAACACAATACGAGAAGCGCTGTTCAGATCGGTTCGTGAATGGAGGTAATGGATTTAACGGGCGTGCGGTACGGCGTACTTTAATTATAAGATTGACAAAGTACTCGGGTGGGGCTACGATTGTCGGTGATGAGCGCTTCCAAGGAGTCTTCAGTGGCGGCAAACTCAGAGTTGTACCTCACCGGGTTTACCGATGAAGCTGCCGATGAGCTTTCGCGACAGATTGCGTTATGCCGGCATCTGGGCTGGTCAAAGATAGACTTACGCACCGTCGACGGCGGCAACATCGTCGAGATTCCCGACACGGAGTTTGATGAGGTTTGCGAGCAATTGGCGGAGGCCGGTCTTGAAGTGAGTAGCTTCGGCAGCCGTATCGCGAACTGGAGTAGACGGGTGGACGACGATCCCGACACCGATTATCGGCTGATGGAGGCGGCTATCCCGCGCATGCACCGCCTCAACGTGAAGTACATCCGCATCATGAGCTACCGGCCCGATTCGAGCACCGGGCTTTCGGCTGCAGAACTGGAGCGCCGGGTAGTGGAACGGGTGCGCACTCTCGCCGAGATCGCCGAAGCGGGCGGCGTGATCTGCCTGCACGAGAACTGCGACACCTGGGGCGGTCAGAGCTACGAACACACGCTGCGCTTACTCGACGCGGTGGGCTCTGAGCACCTGAAGCTGGCGTTCGACACCGGCAATCCGTTTGCAACGCTCGACGTGCGCCGTGAGCCGCCCTATCGCTATCAGAATACCTGGGAGTTTTACGAGCAGGTAAAGCCGCACATCGCCTATCTACATGTGAAGGACGGAGTTGTAGACGACGGCACGGTTGTCTACACCTATCCGGGAGAGGGGGAAGGGGAGGTGCCGCGCATTCTCGCCGATCTTGCCGAACGCGGCTACCAAGGCCCTATCTCGATTGAGCCCCACCTCGCGGTGGTGTACCACGATCCAAGCGTTACAGCCGGCTCAGAGGAACGGTGGGACAGTTTTGTTGAGTACGCCGAACGAACCAGGCGCTTGTTGCAACAAGCGGGGTTCGAGCTAAAAACGCCGTAAAGGCGAGTAAACACGACGGGGCGGGGGCTCGGTCGAAGGAGGAGAGGGTTATGAAAAAGCTCATCGTAATGATCGGTGTGCTGGTGGTGGTTGGTGTGGTGATGGTATTCGCCAGGGGAGCCGCTGAAGAGGACCCGGATGTCTGGGAGCCCAGTCGGCCCATCACGGTGGTCGTGCCGTGGGGCGCGGGCGGCTCTACCGACCAGACGGTTCGGCCGCTGGCGGCGGTGCTGGAAGAAGAGCTCGGACAAAGCGTTGTGGTAGTGAACACCCCCGGCGCAACAGGCTCGGTTGGGACCGCAGAGGTGCTGAATGCACGGCGCGACGGGTATATGTGGGCGTCCGGGGCGGTCAAGGACCTGGCCACCTATCGAGTCCGAGACCTTCTTGAGACCGACCTGGACGACTGGGTTCTGTTTTTGAGCCTCGCTCAGGTGAATGTGGTATCGGTTAACGCCAATGAGCCGTACCAAGACTTTGGAGAGCTCGCCCAGGCGTTTCTCGACAGGCCGGGCGAGATCGATGTCGGAACCGCAGGCGTCGGCTCGGCCGGGCACACCGCGATTCAGATGATCAACAGCTATCGGCCGATTGAGTATACCGAAGTTACCTACGGCGGCGGTGCGCCGGCGGTCACGGCCACGGTAGCCGGCGAGGTTCCGGTAACCACGCAGCTCGCGAGCGAACAGGTCGATATGATCCGCGCAGGCGAGCTGCGACCGCTCGCAGTGCTCGACGACAAGCCGTTGGTGCTCGACGGCGTTGACGAGGAGATCCCTCCGATCACCAACTGGATTCCGGAGTTTGAAGCCGCTCCGATCTACTTCGGGATTTTTGTGCCTGCAGACGTTCCTGAGAACGTGATCAAGACGCTCGGTCGTATCTGGGATGAGTCGATAGTGGGCAACCAACGGTTGGAGCAGCTCGCTCGCGAGTCGGCAAGCGTTTTCGCTCCCAAATGGGGCGACGAAGCCCACGCGGCGGCGTTCCCCATGGTACAGCTCGACGCGTGGCTTGCGCACGAGATGGGTGACACCGTTATGTCGCCCGATGAGGCCGGGATCCCGCGCCCGTAGTTCGCAAGCGCACCATTATCCGAAACGAGGCTCATTCGCGCAGCCCGCTGAACGATACGGGCTGCGCGCTTGTTCGGAGCGCCAACGAGCAGCATGGTGACGCGGCGCAACGAAATGGAGTTTGGGGGAGTCACGATGGGAGACAAGCTCGATCAAGACAACGGAATGCCGCGCGCGGACTTTGTTACCGG
>PUOW01000155.1 GCA_003552185.1 Spirochaetaceae bacterium | reverse complement strand
GTAGCTCCTGCGTTATGCGGCAGCGAGCGAGCACCGGGCCGCTTTCCACCACCTCGAGCCTCGTGCCCTGGTCATCGGCCGACAACACGCGTTTGTCTTCAGACGGGCCGCAGTAGCTATAGGTATCGCCGAGGTCGCCTGAGCTTTCGAAACAGAGAAGCTCGCGGTACTCGGCGCCATTCTCGTTGTCTCTGAGGTCGACTGTGCCGTTCGGGTGAACCATGGCACGCAGGTGGGCGTTCTCGAGGACCACTGACTCGGCACGGCGCTCGGCGCGGGTTGCGGGCCGGTTTGACGTTCCCCCGGAACTCCCTGGGGCCTCCGCCGCTCCAGCGGCCCCGGTGGCCCCGGCGGCTTTGGTAGCCCCGGCGGTTACCGTAAAACTCTTGAAGCCGGTCGGCGGAATGCGCTCGAGCAACAGCGCGAGCTCGCCGGTCACGAGCCGGCTGCAGGCAATAGGACTCCCGTTGAGCTCGGTCGCCGACGGTAACAGTTCGCTGGTGTGGTCGCTTGGCGGGTTCAGGATCACGACCTCGCTTCTTGATTCGGGAAGCGGATTAAACACCGTGTGGAGTGGGTCCGTGTTCCCGGAGATCTGTTCGCTCGCGTCAAGATCCGATCTTGTTGCGGTCAAGGCAGAGAACGTCCGGTCGAGGCAGCGGCGCAACAGCGCATCTGCGCCTGCCCCGATGCGCGCGTAGCGCGCCTCCATGTCGGTATGGACGTCGTCTACGCTCACGCCGCAGATGCTGTCGTGCGGGTGGTTGCGCAGGAGTTCCCGCCATAGCTCGCTAAGCTCGGGTTCGGGAAACGGCAGGCCTTGCAGCGCAGCCTGCGCCGCGATCGGCTCGAGGTAGCGCTCGAGCAGCGTCTCGGCGCGGTGGTTGGCCTGCTTGAGGTATACGCGTGCCGAGAGCACGCCGGGGAACACCGAGATGTAGCGGCCGTTGTACTGCTCGCCGCAAATGGTGGGAGGGTCTGCGGATGCGTCGCCGGCGCCGGCCGAGCCGGCGGGAGCGTTACCTGCGGACGTGGCCTTCGCGCCCTCTGGGCCGGCAGACGCGCCGCAGGTGTCGGGATCGCCGGTCGACGGCGTGCCCGAACCGGAGCCCGCGCGGACGCCTGGCCTACCGTGCATCGGCCGGCCGAGGGCCGAACGAACCGCGCTGAAGAACTCCTCGGGCCGAACCTGGCGGATATCGAACCCTTCGGCGCGGGCGTGCTCGAGCGCCGGGAGCACATCCTCGGGGTCCATCTCTTGGTCGTAGCCGTTCATCAGCAGAACCTGTCCGCCGGCCGAGAATCGTGCGCCGCGCTCCGCGGCGTACCGCAGCCGCTCGATCAAGATTTCTGGGTGTGCGAGCAGCTGCATCGCGTTGCGGTACGAGTCGATCATGTACACCGCCGTGACGGCCGAGCCGTCGGGGCTTTCCCAGATGAGCTCGGTTTGCACCTTCTCCGGGGCAAGATCGAGCCCGCGCCAGAACACGAGGTCGAACAAACCGAAGCCGCAGTGGATTTGCGGACACTGACCGATCTGGCCGAAGTTATCGAGAATCCAGCCTGCTTTCATCGGTTTGCCGAACTCGAGCGCATCGCGCCGGCCAATCTGCAGGTTGCGCACGAGCGCCTCTCCCGAGACCAGGTTCCAGTCGGGCTGCAGGTAGTACGGCCCCACCGCGATTCGACCGGCTTGAACGTGGCGTTGTAGGAGGCGCCGTGCGGCCTCGGGGTCTCGTACGCGGCGGTTGGCCGGCACCGTGGCGGAGCGACGGTCGAGCTCGAGCTGATCGAAGTAGTCCTCTATGAGGATGGTTTGCCCGTCGAGCGTGAAGCGGTACTCCGGGCGGCGCTCGAGGAGTGCAAACAGCGCCTCGAAAAACGGCGGAAGCCATTCGCGGGTGTAGCGGCTCGGCAGAAACCACTCGCGATCCCAGTGCGTGTGCGAAACCAAGTGCAGTCTCATGATCGACCATTGTAAGGGCGACAGGCCGCGCGCGCAAATAGTTTCTGAAAATCCCTCATGATAATGAAAATTTCAGAAATAGATTGACGGGGACGCGAACTCGGTTTAGCATCTTCGGTATGAGTAAAAAGGTGTCGGCTGACGATCGCGTAACAATCGAGACGATTGCACGCGATGCCGGGGTCAGCCAGAGCACCGTCAGTCGGGTGCTCAACCAACCGGGCCTGGTTCGCGCTTCCACGCGCGACGCGGTTTACTCGGCGCTCAAAAAGCACAACTACGTTCCTCCTGCCGGAAATCGCACCGAGGGCGACCGTAGCTATACCTTTGCGCTCGCGGTGCACGACGTGCGTCTCCCGGTGGTATACGAGGTGATCCGCGCCATCGAGCAAGAGCTCGCCGAAACCAGCTACGACCTTCTGGTGGTGAATATGCGCGGCTCGCGCGATGTGGCCGGTTTCTTTCGCCGGAACGATCAGATTCGGCGCAAAATCGACGGGTTACTTGCGTTTTCGGTAGATCTCGACGACGGCGGCGCGGCCTACTTTCGCCAAATTGGGCTCCCGGTCGTGCTGATGCAGTCGCGCTGCACCGCGGCAAAATCAATCAGCACCAACAACTTCCTCGGGGGGCACGACGCCACCGGGTATCTCTTCGACCGCGGCTACCACAAGCCGGCCTTCGTCGGCTGGCGCCCCGACGACCACCGCGTACGAGCGCGGTTCGCCGGCTTCAAGAGCGCACTCGAGCAGCGCGGCATCACGTTCGATCCCGCAATGGCGGCGTTTGCCACCCTTTCAACCGCCGGCGGCTACGAGGCAACCGCCGAGTTGCTTGAGAGGTGCCGGCCCGACGCGGTGTTCTACGGCTGCGACACAATGGCAATCGGCGGATTGAAGCGCTTCCGCGAGCAGGAGATCGCGGTCCCGGACGAAATCGGCGTAGTGGGGTTCGACAACCTAGAAGTGGCCGAGGTGGTTGGGCTCACCACGATGCAGCAGTTTATTGAGGTAAAGGCGCGCATGGCGATCGACCACCTTTTGGCGCAGTTTTCGAACTCAAGCGGTTCAGGCACGGTGCCGGCCGCGCCGGTGCACGACGAAATCTCGATCACGCCCCGTATTGTGGTGCGCGACTCAACACGATGAGACGTCCCCGGTAGGGGACTGGATTTTTTGATTGAGGTGTAAGGAGGAAACGGTATGAAGCAAAAAGCGCTACTCATACTGGTCGCACTGGCGCTGGTAACCGCCGGGTTGTACGCCGGCGGCGCGGCGGAAGAAGAGGTAGAGGATCCGCGGTCGATTACGTTCTGGACAACCGAGGAGCAGCCGGAGCGTATGGAGCGTCAGGAGCGCATCGCGGCGGAGTTTGAAGCCGAAACAGGTATCGAGGTTGAGGGGGTTCCGGTCACTGAGGACGCGATGGGTGAACGTGCAACCGCGGCGTTTGCGGCAGGCGACCTTCCGGACGTGATCTACCACCCGCTCGCGTTTACCTTGACGTGGCTCGAGGCGGGCATTCTCGACAGCATCTCCGCGACCGAGGTTGTCCGCAGTCTCGGTGAGGATACCTATACCCAAGGCGTGCTCGACCTGGTAGACCTCGGCGGAGAGTATGCGGCGGTGCCGGCCGACGGATGGGCGCAGCTGCTGGTGTATCGCGCCGACGTGTTCGAAGAGCACGGGCTTGCCGCGCCCAACACCTACGACGCTATCCGGCAGGCGATCGATGTGCTGCACGATCCCCCGGAGATGCATGGGTTTGTGGCCGCCACCGACCAGAGCCAGATCTACATGATGCAGGTCTTCGAGCACATCGCGCTCGCGAACGGCGCCGATATCGTCGACGAAGATGGTAACATCACGATGAACACGCCGGAGATGCGCGAAGCGTTTGAGTTCTACAAGGAGCTCGCCGAGGTGAGCCCTCCGGGCGACCTTTACTGGCAGCACTCGCGCGACATCTATCACGACGGGGGCACACCGATGATCGTGTGGTCGCCGTTCGTTCTGCACGGCCTCGCGGGCCTGCGTGACGGGGTGCCGGTTACAATGTTCGACGACCCCACCACCGATGAGCTCGCGCGTATCACCGGGTTTGAAACCAGCCTCGCCGGCCCGAACAATCCCGACGGCGCCGGGTGGGCCGACGTTCGCTACTTCGGCATCACGGTAGACGCCGATATCGACGCGGCGCAGGCCTTCGTTGAGTACAAGATGAGCGACGCCTACCTCGATACGCTCGAGGTTGCCGCGGTTGGTAAGCATCCGGTTCGTCTCGGAACGCGCGACAATCCCACGAAGTTTGTCGACGGATGGGCCGAGCTCGACATCGGCGAGGACCGCAGCGGCGTGATGAGCGACTTCTACGATCCTGAGGTCATTCAGTCGATCTTCGACGGGCTCGAAACCGGAACCCGCTGGGGCTTCGAGAAGGGCTACGGCGACGTAACCGCGGTGCTGTACGACACCCGCATCGTGGCCGAGGTGCTGCGCGAGTACATCGACGGCGAGCACACCGTAGACGAAGCGCTCGAGATCCTGCAGTCGGAGGTAGAGCGGCTGGG
>PUOW01000017.1 GCA_003552185.1 Spirochaetaceae bacterium | reverse complement strand
GCCGCGATTGCCGATTACCGGGCTCCGACGGTCGCGAGCTTCGCGGCCGGGGCGTTGCACGCAGCCCCGGCTGCGTTGTCGTACTACGCGGGGTCGGTGCTGCTCGGCGTGGTGCTGAGCGTGGGCGCTCCACTTTACGCAGGTTTCGGCAACGTCATAGGCTTACTCGCACTCGCCGGAATCGTGTGGCTTGCGGCCGTCTGGGCCCTTGCCGGTGCGCTGTATTTTGCGGTACGCGCCCGTCTCGAGAGTCGCGTTATTCCGCTGATCAAGAAGTCGATCCTCTTGCTGTTCGATAACCTCGGCTTTGCGGTGCTGTTGTTGGTAACCGCTCCGGTGATCGTTACAATCTCGCTCCCGTTCGCGTTTATGTTCCCCGGACCGGCCGGTGCCATGCAGTGGGTGCAGAGCGCGGTCAAGCTGCGGCTGCTGAAGTACGAGTATCTTGAGCGCAATCCCCAGCCCGACCGTCGGCGGGTGCCGTGGAACGCAGTGCTTGTTGAGGAACGACGGGCGGTGGGGCCGCGAAGTCTCAAGAGCACTCTGTTCCCCTGGAAAGACTGACTGGAAAGACCGACTCTCCTTTCCACCTGCACGGTCTCGGGTTATAATCCGGGGGTGGTGTATCGCACAGGAAGCGAGCTCCGGGCAGCGGCGCGCTCGGGGGCTTTTACCGAACATACCAGCGGCCGGGCTCCGGGATATGTTCAGGCAAATCTGGTAGTCCTGCCGCGCGACTGGGCCTACGATTTTCTCGTGTTCGCGCAGCGAAACCCGAAACCGTGTCCGGTGCTGGAGGTGGGCGAAGCGGGCGACCCCTGCACCTCGGTGCTGGCCGACGACGGCGACGTGCGCACCGACATTCCGCTGTACCGCGTGTACGAGCACGGCGAACTGGTCGAGGAGATCCCCGAGATCACATCTCGCTGGCGTGACGACTTGGTGTTCTTTCTTCTCGGATGCAGTTTCACCTTCGAACGCGCGCTGCTCGATGCAGGGTTGGCGCTGCGGCACCAGGACGAGAACCGCAACGTACCGATGTACCGAACCAACATCATCTGCCGCGGCGCGGGGCGGTTTCTGTCTTCTCCCATGGTGGTGAGCATGCGTCCCTATCTGCCGCGCGACGCGATCCGCGCCGTAGAGATAACGCGTGAGTTCCCGGGCGTTCACGGTAGCCCGGTGCATATCGGCGACCCCGAGCATATCGGTATCTCGCGGATCGACCGGCCCGACTGGGGAGATTCGGTCTCGATTCGAAGCGGCGAAATGCCGGTGTTCTGGGCCTGCGGAATCACGCCGCAGTTGGCCGCGTTGGTGAGCAAACCTCCGCTTATGATTACCCATGCACCGGGTTATATGTTTGTAGGCGATCGATCCGACTATGCCTTTCACCTATCCGGTTGAGTCCGAACTCTCGGCGCTGAAAGACCTGGAAGACTTGGTAAACCAGGTGATCCGTTACGACCCGGTTGGGCGGGGGCTGGCGTCCTGGGCCGAAGGCGGAGACCTTCTGGATGCGGCGGTTTCTCTGTTGAGCGGCTCCCGCGTCGCCGTCGCCACCGGCTTCTATATTCCTGCTGCGGGGGTGATCGAGACCGACGGCCCACCGGGAGCGGTTGTGCTGGCGGACGCGCTCGTGGCGCTCGGGAAGACCGTGGTGCTGGTGGTCGAGGAGCACGCGGCGGAGATTCTGCGGTCGGCTTCGGACGCTGCGGCCCGCATGCCGAGCTCCATCATCTCGTTACCCGCGGGCGACGGCGATGGTTCGGGTGCTGCGGGTGCCCCCGATGCTGCGGGCGTCCCCGACCGGCCGCCGGGGCTCGAGGATCTTGGGGTTTCTCATATCGTCGCGGTGGAACGTCCGGGGCGCACGGCGGACGGAGCCTGTTACAGCATGCGCGGCGAAGACCTATCGGCGTACACCGCCGATCTCGACCGCCTTTTTCTCGACCCGAACCGGCCGTTTGAGACGATCGGCATCGGCGACGGCGGCAACGAGCTGGGACTCTGTGTGCCCGCAGAAAAGCTCGCGCCGTTTTGGCCGGGGAGTTCACCGCTCGGTTGCCGTACGCCGGCCGATTATCGGATCTATGCGGGGGTAAGTAATTGGGGGGCGTACGGATTGTGCGCGATGCTCTCGGCCGCAACAAGACGTTTCCTGCTCCCCTCTCCAGACCGGATCGCGCTAATCGTGAGCGCCCTTGTGCGCGCCGGAGCGGTCGACGGCATCAGTCTCAGCCGTTCTGAAACGGTAGACGGGTTGCCGCTCTCGCTTGAGCAACAGACCGTGCGCCGATTGGCGGAGTTGGTGAGAGGCTACGGAGTGAACGTCGATGAGTGAGATCATTCCGGTACCCCTCGGAGACTCGGCGTTGCTATGGAGCTGGCCCGGGGGCATCAACCGCGATACCTCGCGGCGTGTGCTGGCGGTATACCGGGCGTTTCGCGACGACCGAGAGCTTCGTGCGCTCGGAATGGTCGACGTGGTGCCGTCCTACTGCGCTGTCGCGGTTCATTGTGATCCCGATTGGGGCGATCTCGAGGCGGTTCGGCGGCGGGCGGAGCAGCTCCTCAAGGCCTCGGAGGCCGGCGACACGGCCGGCCGTGAGACGAGCCGCGCGCCGGTGGCCGGTGAGGCCGGCGGTGAGCCGGCGTGGGGCAGCGTGCCGGGCGCGACCGCGGTACACCGGCTGCCGGTGGTATACGACGGCCCCGACCTCGAGCACGTGGCGCGGTGGGCCGGAGTACAACCCCGCGGTGTGGTGGAGCTGCACCTCGATGCGGAGTACACCGTCGCTATGATCGGGTTCCGGCCTCATTTCCCGTATCTCATCGGGATGGATCAACGCATCGCTACGCCGCGACTCGAGACTCCGCGAAAGGACGTTCCGGCCGGATCGGTGGGTATCGCCGGCGAGCAAACCGGCGTCTATCCGGTGAACTCCCCGGGAGGGTGGAACCTAATCGGGCGCACCGATCCGGAGCTGCTGTTTCCCATTCGGCCCGGCGATACCGTGGTGTTTGAGGAGGAGGTGTGATATGTCGATGCAACCGTCGCGAGTGCTCGTGAACTGCGATATCGGCGAGCGGGGCGTTGAACACGAAATCGACCGGTTGTTGTTGCAGGAGATCGATATCGCCAATATCGCGTGCGGCGGTCATGCCGGCGACGAGCGGTCGGCCGAGTTCTTTCGCCTGGAATCCGAGAAACTCGGGATCATGGTGACGGCGCACCTGTCGTACCCGGATCGCGCCAACTTCGGCCGCAAGAGCATCGATATAGAGCCGGAGCACCTGACCGCAGCGCTTCGCACCCAGCTTGAAGCGCTGGCGGGTATCGAAGCCGTTAAGTTTCACGGCGCGCTTTATACCGACAGTTGTCGGGCTCGAGAGCTCGCCGAGTTGCTGACCGCATGGCTCTGCGAGCAAGCGGTGACGACCGTGATCACGATGCCCGGCTCCGCCCTGGCTGAGTCGTGTCTCAGCGCCGGAATTACGGTTCTCGCCGAGGCGTTTGCCGAACGTCGATACCGGCGCGACCCCGCCGGCGGACGGCCGACCTTGGTCGAGAGAACCCTTCCCTACGCGAGTATCCATGATCTGGAGGAGGCGGCTGCGCAGGCCGAACGCATTATCCTTCACGGCGAACTGCCGGTGGTCTCCGAGGACGACCGAGGCGGCACCGAGCACGACGCCGTGCCGGGTGAGGCCGCGCCGATCCGGGCCGATACCGTCTGTATTCACTCCGATTCCGAGTTGGCGCTTCCGTTGGCCCGGCGCCTGAGACAGCTGGTCGGCCGATGAGTTTGGGCGAACGCCGCGAGAGCGTCGGGGCAAGCTCCGGCCCGGATCCCGGCGCGGACACGAGCGTTGGGGCAGGTGGCCGCGAGGGCGCGGGCGAACGAAACCCGGTTGAGCCGCTCGGCGCCGGGGTATTCGCCTGGAAAGGTTTGCCGCGCTACGGCAGGCAGGATCTCGGGTATACCCCCGACGGGGCGCAGGACCGGTGCTCCTTTCTCTCCGGCAATGCGTTACTCGGCAATCCGCCGGCGCAGGAGGCGCTCGAGCTTGTGTTTCCACCGGACGCCGTTCGGTTCCGGGTCGACTGCTTTTTTGCGCTCACCGGGGGGCATCTGCAGGCCGATCTTGCAACGAGGCTTCACAACACCGACGATTTGCAACCGATCGATCATGCCACAGTGTACCACGCTCCGGCCGGGAGCGAGCTACGTTTCGGCCGACGCGTGTATGGCTTTCGTACCTATCTATGCGTGATATCGGCCGGCGACGCCGACGCGAGCATCGCCGGTAGGCGCCGGGGGACCTTTACGAGCGTGTTTCGTTGGCCGCACTCCGAGGGCTTACTGCGAGTTATAGACGGCCCCGAGCGGGAGTTCCTCGTACAACCCTCACGGTTTCTTGCGACACCTTGGCGTACAACGCAGGACATGAGCGATATGGGAATCCGCCTGGCCGTCGGCGGTGGGGACGGTAGGCCGATGCCGGAGGTCAAGAGCGAGCAACTGATATCCGCGCCGGTGTG
>PUOW01000273.1 GCA_003552185.1 Spirochaetaceae bacterium | reverse complement strand
ATCGCTCGGCAATATCAACCGGCTGTTGGGGCAGCTCGAGCAGAAGCAGCTTGTCAGCATGCGCCGCGTGAACAGTCGCAATATTGACTACCAGGTGACCTCCGAGGGAAGAGACGAGCTCGCGCGCCGCAGTTATCACTATCTCAAGCGTACCGTGAGGCATCTGGTGCGCTACCGCGAGCGTTGCTGCAGCATGCTGCGCCGCGCAGCCGAGCCGCCCCCGGGCGGCCACGGCGTAACCGGAGTGGTGCTGGTGGGTGAGAGCGATCTGGGGTTTCTGGTGCAGTGGTGCGCCCATCAACAAGGCCTCGAGTTTCGGCACGTTGATTACTGCCCGGAGGCCGTGCGCCGGTCGGCGCCGGGTGCGTGTGACGAGCAACTCCCGCAGGTAGAAGACGCGCAGCCCCTGCGCGCAGAAGGAAGCGAGCTGATCGTCTGCAGCGAGCGGTTGGGCGCCGAGACACTTGAGCCGGCGCCTGAAGACGCTCCCGCACCGGCTGCGCCTGCAGCAAGCGGGCCGTCAGGGCTTTGGACGCCTTCGACAGGAGCGCAGGCACGACGTGAGCCGGCAGGCGCGCAGGCGGACCGTGCCGCAGAAGACTCCTCCGCCGGTTTAAACCAGGCGCCGGCAGACCCGTGTGCGGCCGAGCCTGGCGAGGCCGAATCCGGCGCGGCGGAGCCCGGCGCGCCGGCTGCGCCCCGGCCCGCGGTGCACCAGGCGCCGCAGCCTCCCGCTGCGGCGCAGCGGCCGGCCGTGGAGCATTCGGCCCCACCGGCCCCGTGGTGGGACTTGCACCTCGCCGAGCTTGCGGTAGAAACAGGCCCGTACTGAGCCCGCGCACGAGTTTACCTGCACGAGTACAGTAGTGAATGAAGTGAGCGAGCAATTCAAGCCGAGCGATGGCGGCGAAGCCGGCGGCCGGGTGAGAACGGTCTATGTGGGGATGAGTGCCGACCTGGTGCATTCCGGGCACCTGAACGTCATCCGCGAGGCGGCGAGGCTCGGCGAGGTGACGGTGGGGGTGCTCACCGACCGCGCGATTGCAAGCTACAAGCGACTGCCGTACCTGGAGTTTGAGCAGCGCCGCGAGATCGTCTCGGCGATCAAGGGCGTGGCCACGGTGGTGCCGCAGGAGACGCTTGACTACCGCCCCAATCTCCAGGCACTGCGACCGGATTTCGTGGTGCACGGCGACGACTGGAAGGAGGGCGTGCAGCGCGAAACACGGCAACAAGTGATCGACACGCTTGCCGAGTGGGGCGGGCGGCTGGTGGAGGTCCCCTATACGCGCGGCATCTCTTCCACGCAACTGAACAAGGCGGTGCGCGAGGTGGGCACCACGCCGGATATTCGCCGCGCGCGCCTCAGGCGGCTTTTGCACGCCAAAGACCTGGTGCGCATCGTTGAGGCGCACAACGGGCTCACCGGGCTCATCGCCGAGCATACCGCGGTTGAGGTGAACGGCATGAGGCGCGAGTTCGACGGCATGTGGGCGAGCAGCCTCACCGACTCTGTCGCCAAGGGTAAGCCCGACATTGAGGCGGTGGATATCTCGGCGCGCATGGGAAACATCAACGACCTCTTTGAGGTCACCACTAAACCGGTAATCTTCGACGGCGACAACGGCGGGCTGCCGGAGCACTTTGTGTTTACGGTGCGTACGCTCGAGCGGCTCGGGGTTTCGGCGATCATCATCGAGGATAAGACCGGGCTCAAGCAGAACTCGCTGTTCGGGACCGATGTTCAGCAGCAGCAGGACGGCATCGAGGCGTTCTCAGCCAAGATTGCCGCCGGCAAGGCCAACCAGGTGACCGAAGACTTTATGATTATCGCGCGCGTTGAGAGCCTGATTCTCAAGCGCGGAGTGGAGGACGCGGTGACGCGGGCGCGTGCCTATCTGGAGGCGGGTGCCGACGGCATCATGATTCACTCCAAGGACGACAAGCCGGACGAGATCCTCGAGTTCTGCGGCCGGTACGGTGAGTTTGCAAACGGCAAGCCGCTCGCGGCGGCTCCCTCCAGCTACGACAGCGTGTATGAAGACGAGCTCGCCGCAGCCGGAGTGAAGATCGTGATCTACGCCAATCAGCTGTTGCGAAGCGCCTACCCGGCGATGGTGGACACCGCAAAGCGAATCTTGGCTAACGGGCGCGCCTTTGAGGCGCGCGAGAATATGATGCCGATCAAGGACATCATCAGCCTGATCCCGCACCGGTAGGCGGGAGCTCGGCAGGCAGGGTACCGGTAGGCCACGCGATGCTGAACCCACAGGCGTTTACCGCCGCACTGGAGCGTGCCGGCTTTGCGTTCTTCTCCGGCGTGCCCGATTCGCTCCTGAAGGAGCTCTGCGCTTGCATCAGCGAGGTGATGCCGCCTGAGCGCCACATTATCGCCGCGAACGAGGGCGGCGCGGTGGCCCTGGCGGCGGGCTATCACCTGGCTACCGGGGGCGCCGGGGTGGTGTATATGCAGAACTCCGGGCTCGGCAATGCGACGAATCCGCTCCTCTCGCTCGCCGACCCTGAGGTATACGCGGTGCCGATGCTTTTGATTGTGGGCTGGCGCGGCGAGCCGGGGGGCGCTACCGGCACAAACAGCGACGAGCCGCAGCACGTGAAGCAGGGGCGCATTCAGGAACGGCTCATAGAGGCGCTCGGCTATCATCACGAGGTTCTGAGCCCGGAGCAGGCCGAGGCTGAAGCGCAGCTTGCGCGGCTGGCTGAGATCATGCACCGCGACGGTGCGCCGGTGGTGCTCTCGGTGCGTAGGAACACCTTCGGCGCGTATGAAGGTGCCGGAGTCGCCGCCGAGCCGGCCCCTCACAAGCGGCGCTACCCCATGCTCCGCGAAGAGGCGCTTCGGATCATCCTGGAGCTCCTGGAAGAGACCGCGCGCGATGCGCGGATCGTCTCCACCACCGGAAAGACCAGCCGCGAGCTCTATGAGCTGCGCGAGGCGCGCGGCGAAGGCCACGAGCGGGATTTCCTCACGGTGGGCTCGATGGGGCATGCCGCGATGATTGCGCTTGGGCTCGCGCGCTTTGCGCCCGACTGCACCGTGGTCTGCATTGACGGCGACGGCGCGGTGCTGATGCATACCGGGGCCCTCGGCATCGTGGGCTGCCACGGGCCGCGCAACCTGCTTCATATCGTCATTAACAACGGCGCGCACGAATCGGTAGGTGGACAGGAGACAATCGGTTTTGAGCTCGAGTTCGCAGCCCTCGCCGAGCGCTTCGGCTACCACGCCGCCGCACGGGCGGAGACCGCGGAAGAGCTCCGCGCTGCGCTCGGGCGGCTCCTTGCCGGCCGGGAGTCGGCCGCCGGCCCCTGCCTCCTGGAGGTGCGCGTGCGCACCGGGTCGCGACCCGACCTGGGGCGGCCGCGCACCACGCCCGCCGAGAACAAGACCGCGTTCATGCGTGCGCTACAACACGAGCAGCGTCCCGCACAGCGCACGGAACTGCAATAAGCGTGAAGCACCAGACCACCAAAGGCGGCCCGGGCTGCCTCGCGCGGCTGCCTGAGGACCTTGGGGCGCAGGTACGCGATGAAACGCGCGTCCTTCTCTTGCACGGGCGTTCGTCGTTTGAAGCCTCGGGCGCGGCGGCGCGCTTGAGCACGCCGGAGACCGAGGCCTGGACGCGTTTCAGCAATATTGGGGTGAACCCCGAGCTTACCTCGGTGCTCGAGGCGGCCGAGCTCTACCGCAGGCTGCAGCCGGAGGCGGTGGTTGCGGTAGGCGGGGGCAGCGTGCTCGATACCGCGAAGGCCATGCTCGCCCTCGCCGAAGCTGCGGGGCGCGGCTCTCAAGGCGTGGAGGAAGCGCTCGGCGGGCGGTTCGCACCGCCTGATCCTCCGCCTGTGCTCTACGCGGCGCCTACTACCGCCGGGTCCGGGAGCGAGGCGACGCATTTCGCGGTTGTCTACCGCGACGGGGTGAAGTACTCGCTTGCGCACGAGGCGCTCCTTCCGGATTATGTATACCTTGACCCGGAGCTTGTTAGCTCATGCCCGCCGGCACTCGCCGCGGCAAGCGGAGCCGACGCGGTCTGCCAATGCGTGGAGTCTTGGTGGAACCTGAACGCGGGGCCGCGCTCGCGGCGCTACGCCGAGGAGGGGCTCGGGCTGCTGCTTCCGGCGTTCTTTGCGGGCGAGCCCGAGCCCATGCTCACCGGGGCGAACTACGCCGGGAGGGCAATCAACCTTACCAAAACCACCGCCGGGCATGCACTCAGTTACGGGCTTACCACCCGCTACGGCGTGCCGCACGGGCTTGCCGTGCTCGCGGTGATGCAGCCGCTGGTGCGGCTGATGGACGCCGAGCACCGCTTCTTTGCGCAGCCTTCAGCGCTTGATGCGCTGTTTGCACCCTGGGGGGCGCGCTTCCCCGCGGCGTTCGGCGCCTTCGCCGAGGCGGTCTGGGCCCGCTACCCCATCGGCGGCTACCTAAGCGAGGCCGGCTCGCCCCCCGCCGCGGCGGACGCGGCCGCCGCGCTCTCCCAAACCGTGAACGCCGAACGCCTCGGCAACCACCCGGTAGCGCT
>PUOW01000438.1 GCA_003552185.1 Spirochaetaceae bacterium | reverse complement strand
GCCGCTCGCGTTACCGAGACGGGCTTCACGCCGCCGCCACGGTTGCTTATCTTTATCCGCACGGCGGCCGAAACCGCATCGAGATAGCGGTGCGGATGCGAGCCCAGAACTGCGCGTCCGGCGGGTAGGCGTCGGCTGCGTGTTTTCACGCGACGCGATAAGGAGTTCCTGATGAAGATCCACGAAGACCGACCGGTCCTGCGATTTGGGGCCGAGCTACACAATGCCGAGATCGCGATGATCATGCTTCACGGGCGAGGTGCCTCGGCCCGGGATATAGCGGCCCTCGCCGAGTTACTGCCGGGCGGCAACTGCGCGTTTCTTGCGCCCGAGGCGCAAGGAAACACCTGGTACCCGGAGAGCTTCTTGATGCCGCGCAGTGTGAACGAGCCGCATTTGAGCTCAGCCTTGGACGAGGTGCACCGGTTGGTGCGCGAACTCGAAGATGCCGGGATCCCGGCCGAGCGCATCCTTTTCCTGGGGTTTTCGCAGGGAGCGTGTTTGAGTACGGAGTATGCCGCGCGGCGACCTCGTCGATACGGAGGAGTGCTTGCGCTCGCAGGCGGCCTGATCGGCGAGCGCATCGAACCTACGGCGTTTTCCGGCGATCTGGAAGGAACCCCGGTGTTTTTCGGCTGTAGCGATCAAGACCCGTTCATTCCGCGCGAGCGGGTTGAGGTGAGCGCCGAGGTCATGCGGCGGCTTGGAGGCGAGGTCACTATGCGCCTCTATCCTGGTCTTCCGCACACCGTGAACGAGGATGAGATCGAGCAAGTGCGCGCGGTGATGGCGAAGGCGCAACGGTAGCTCGGCTGAGCTCTACAAAATCCCACGGCGGCGCAGGCGTGCCCGGATCGCCTCGAGACTCATTCCGTGCTGTTCGGCGATCTCGTGAGCAAAGCTTCGGCCGACCGGGGCGCTGCGGACTACGCTGAACGGGCGCTCGTGTGTTCGCCCGCAAGCGACAAGGCTGGCGAGCGTGCTACCGCCGCGCTTCGTCTCGCCCGCCGTCGTCCCGGGTTGTATCGTGGTTTCATGCCTTGTGTCATCCGGCTTTGTGTCATCCGGAATAGACGCGTTGATCTCGTCGATGCGGGCCGCCAACTCGTGTAGGTGAGTCGCGAACACGGTGCGGCAGCCTGCGATGCACAACCCTCGAACCAGGTCCTCCGCGAGATAGGCGGCCTCACCGGCTCCGGTGCTCGCGAGCGACTCGTTCAGCAGCACCACGCTCTCGGGCGTTACGGTGTCGAACAGCTGCGAAAGACGAGAGACCTCTTCCGCCAGTCTACCGCCGTCGGCCTCGGGCGCCTCGGGAGCAGGAAAATGTGTTTCTATTCGGTCGGCGGGGCTCACGACAGCGGAGCTTGCCGGAACAAAAAAGCCCGCCTGTGCGAGAACAAAGGCCATCCCGACCGCTTGTGTGTAGGTGGTCTTCCCGCCGTGATTCGGCCCGGTTAGGATAAACGCGCGTGCGGTGTCGTTGAACTCGGCATCGTTCGTGACGACCGGCGGACTCGTTCCGGCTTCGCCTCCGGTGCGTGAGCGGCTGTGCTTCTCAGCCTCGAGCGCGGCCGTTGCGGTGTCGCCGCTTTGCCCTCCGGACGGTTTCTCGGTCGGGTCCAGGGCCTGCAGCGCGAGGCGCGGATTGTATAAGCGTTCGGCCCGAAACTCGCGCGCGTGCCGCGCCGCGATCGTAGGAACGCAGACCGGGAGGCCGGCGTTTTCGATGCGGTGCATCAGCGCCGCGGCGCCGCAAAACGGGCCGAGCTCATCGCGGAGTGCGCCGAGCCAGAGTGTCTCGATGCGCAGGTAGCGCTCGAGCGCGTGCTGCACCGGCCGCGTAGTCCGGTCGAGCAGCGTTTCGAGGTCGCGGAACAACGGCGTGAGCGCGGGGCGCTCTTCGCCGCCGGCGAGCTCGCGAGGCAACCGGGCGTAGTGAACCGCGCCTTCGCTTCGCAGCCCGGATTTCTGGTGGGAACCACGCGTTGAGAACAAGCGGGCGAGGAAGCCGCCAAGTAGCGACCGATCCCCGATGCGCTCCGCATTGATCGACAATAACGCAGCCTCGGTCGGCCGCAATCGCTCGTCGAGATTGATTCCGATCGTTATGCTGCGGCGTTTTCTGATCGCTTCCTGCAGGCGCGGAAGCTCGGCGCGAAGCTCTCCGAACAACTCGTCTTGGTACAAAGACGAGACTCTTTCGGCCATTGCTGCGACCGAACCGGCCCCGCCGTAATAGGGCACAAGGGCCGCCTGCAGTCGCTCGACCGCGGCGACGTAGAGTTCGAGCTCGCCGAGCCGCCAGATGGTTTGAAGCACCTGCGACTCGTTGCCGGCGGCGGCGCGCCGAAATGTACTAAGCTCCGCGAGCGTCGGCAGAACGCGCTCGAGCTCGAGTCGGAGTTGCTCGTCTCGGTACAGCGCGTTGAGCAGGCTGTAACGATGGGCAAGTACCTCAGGGTCGCGGACCGGCCTCCGAAGGAGCTCAAGAACGGTAGTTACGCCGTGGCCGCGGCCCGCGATCGCCCGCGCCAGCACACCGAGCTCGAGGTCTTGCTCGGCCTGTGGCCCGAGTGCTCCCTCGGCTTCGTGTTCCGTCTGAGCTTCGCGATCGAGTGAGATCGGAAACAGCAGTCCGGCGTGCTCGGCTTCATGCTGCTCGGTTGCCATCGAAGAGAACCATACTACAGCAGGCAAGGCGCGTCAAAGAACGTCAAAGATCGAAACCGCCGCGCCAAGGACGATGCTCCGGGCAAGCTCGGCAACGCGGCAACGGGGTCGAATTGACAGCTGGAATGATAACGGATACCATGACGCGATGAATCTCGCCAATACCCTCACAATCGGTCGATTAGTGCTTGCTCCGATTTTCTTCCTGCTGGTGTTTGTGCCGGTGTGGGCCGGAGTGCTTCAGGTGAGCTCGGTGGTTCTGTTGTGGATCATCTTCATCGTCATCGAGGTGAGCGACGCTGCCGACGGGCACCTGGCGCGTTCGCGTAACGAGGTTACCGATCTTGGCAAGGTTCTCGATCCGTTTGCCGACGTCATCAGTCGCCTAACGTATTTCGTGGCGTTCGTTGCGATCGGTATCATGCCCGCTTGGGTCCTGCTCGTGCTGCTGTATCGCGAGTATGGGATTGTGTTCGTCCGGCTGCTGATGTTCCGCAAGGGCGTGGCGCTCGCTGCGCGTTCCGGCGGAAAGATCAAGGCGGTGCTCTACGCGGTGGCAGGCGGAGTGGGCCTGGCTCTCATCACGATTGAGCGCACCGGTATCCTGCTTGAATGGTTCAGCGGGGTCTACATCTTCGCTCATGTGGTGTATGTAGCTGCCGCGCTTTTCTCGATCGGCTCGTTCATCGACTATCTGTTGGTGTTCAGGCGGCACGCCGCAGAGTAATCGACTCACAGACTACCGGCCGTCGGTGCTTTACAACGCCCATTTGCGGTCTCCGGTGAAGCCGACCGAGAGCCAGATGTGAAACTGGTCACTCGGCAGCCGGAGCATGATTTCTTCTCGGATTCGATCCTGATCCGCGATCGAGTTCACCCTTGAGTTGTTTTCTCGCCCCACGACAAAGTCGATCTCCACCCATAGCTGCCGGCCGATCTTTGTCACCCGAACGAACGACTCAGCGAGGCCTTGGCGCCGTTCGATCTCGCGAACGACGGCCGTTATCTCGTCGGTAAGCTTCCCTTCCGGTTTCATCCCCAGCACTTCCCTCAGGGAGCGCCGGAGTCCCGCCAAAGGCCACTTCACAAAATAGACCGAGATCACAAGCATCATGACCGGGTCTACGTAGACCACGTAAGCCGTGAAGCGCGTGACTTGCGACATCACAAGGGCCACAGCAAAGCCAAAAACGACTCCGGCGCTCACTATTGTATCGAGATACCACTCGTTAAGTTCGGTTTGAATGAAGCTCGAGCGTAACGTACGGTTCTTTCGGTGGAGATACCGATACATCGCATAACAGAACACGGTGGCGAAGGCTGCGTATCCGAGTCCGGCTCCTACAACGATGTCACGCCCACCTCGTAAGACCGCGATCAAAGCCGCGATACCCGAGCCGGCGATTAACGCGATCAGCGCGAGATAACGGATCATCACGACCAACGGTTCGAGCGCTTCTTTGCCGAACGGGAAGTTCTCCCAGTCGGCGTTCTTCATGAATCGAACGGTAGCAATGGTGCTCCAAGACAGTACTACGCCGATCAGGGAATACAGACCGTCGAACAGAATCACCTGCGAGCGGAGGAGGATCCCGAGCATGAATGATAAAGCCGCGAACACGACCGATGCGTAGATGGAGATACTCAAAGCTGTCTGTTCTTGGGTCCGTGCGCTTGCCATGAGACCCATCTTACCGCCTTCACCGATATTGCTCCAGCCTGGTCGCTTGATGAGTAACTTCGCGCTCGAGAGCGCAACGCATTGCCGCAGCGCGCTTGTGTTCAAATTTTCGCTTCGCGGGTGGTTGACAGTCTCAATGCATATCGTTATTCTCCGCTTACAACATCGCCACAACGATTCGCTGCAGCAGCGGCGTTGAGTGGC
>PUOW01000302.1 GCA_003552185.1 Spirochaetaceae bacterium | reverse complement strand
CGGTTTACGACTACAACATATGGAGACAGATTATTAATTCTATGGCAATAATATAATAATAACTAGTAGGATTTCACACAGTCAAGACGAAAGCCACGGGCCTGACCTCAAGGAAGTTTACTCCAGTCCGTTTTCCTCCACAATTGGATGGCACTCAGCACAGAGTGTCATGAGGTTCGAGCGGTCGTTTGCTTCCTCATACGGTAGCCCAGCATCCAGACAGTCAGAGAGTGGTCGGATATGATGGACGTGCAAGTCCTGCTCAAACAACACGACGTGCTCGTCACGCGACATCCCACAGCGTCGACATCGCTCGCCGTCGGCCTGGACTGCTACTTCCCGTTGTTCGGTCCAGTTGGGCCCATAGTAGAGCTGCTCACCATGTTTGTATCGGGGATGGTTTTCACCCGACCAGTCACGGCGCTCTAATCCTGCAGCGTCGATGGCAGCAATCCAAGAGCCGAAATGTCGAGCGATCGTCGTGACACCCGGTGTATCATCCATCTCCCGCCACTCGGTCACTGATGGTGTTTGGCCAAGTTCGTCGGCGACGGACTGTAGTTCTGCGATGATCTCCTCAGGAGATACCGACGACTGGAGGTTGATGTCAAAACCGGCCTCTCTCAGTGCCTCATTCCAACTGTCGAACTCACAAACATAGGGCCACGTACTCGGATAGGTCGGGTACTCCTGGAGGTCATCGTACTTCGGGACTCGACCGAGTTCGTTGGCGAGTTCTTGGAGTTGGTCGATGAGATAGTTACGATCCACACTGGCCCTGAAGTTGACAGGCAAGCCCGCAGCTCGCAACCCATCGGTGAATGACCCGAAGGCGCGTTCGTATACGATCGGCGAAAAGGTATCATCACGTTCAGAGAGTTCTTCGTATCGAGGCGGCCGACCAAGCTCGTCGGCGAGTGTCGTGAGTTCGTCGACCAATTCATCGTCACTAATCCGATGCCGCTTTGTTGGCTCTAATCCAGCTGCACGGAGTGCATCATTCCACGAGCCAAAGGTATCCTGATACGGATACAATGATGGAGTTTCGTCGTCGTCCGCTAGGTCAGCCTGAGTAGGGACCGTTCGAAGTCGCTGATAGAGGTCTTGAAGTTTTTTGATCATGTACGTCTCGTCGTAGTCTTTCTCTTCATTGACCCTGAGTCCACAGCGCTCGAGCGTCTCGTTCCAGCTGCCGAAGCGACGAGCATACGTATTGAGCCCTACTGTGTACTCGGAGTCGTCGTTGACCTCACTCGCAGTTGGTGGACGTCCAAGATGGTCCGCAAAATTACATAGCGATTCTACTAATTCTCGATCTGAATATTGGTTTGGCATAATGAATTGATTCAACTACAATTGAACTGCTTTGATTACCTGCAAACATCACGCCGTTGCGGAGAAAACAAAGCAGCACCAATCAACCAAAATAAATGATATATTTGTGGATGTGTATTTGGGAAAGTGACAAAGAGAGTTCGTAACTATGCCCACACCCTTCCGCCCAAGTCTAGGAATGCCGAAAGTCGTTTCCGCAGTACACCAGTCAGCTGGATCGACGCTCGAGAAGCAAACCACGCAGGATTGTCAAGGAAAAGACCGCGAACAGTCTGGCTTCCTTGACGCGGTATTCACAGGCTGGGCAAGGCGGATGCCACGGGGCTTGACCCCCGCGGAGGAAGTCGACATCAATAATGTCGAAACCACGGTACGATATCAGTCTAACTACATCTGTATTGTAATAGGAACCACCTAAACGCACTGTGTTGAGTGAGTTCCTCCCATCGTAAACAACGGGATTCTTGTTGTGTATAAAGATAGCTTTGATAAAACCCTGTTTGACTACCCCGAAAATGAGCGAGGTTGCACCGATCTGAACCGGCATGTCAAATACTACTTGTAGCGATCCTGGAAGACACGGCTTTTGTAAGAATAACTGGAACCATTTTTAATTTATCTGGAGGGCATCCCACACTTGCTTGATAAACTGAGTGTGTGGCTGTCGCCATGCCGGTATAATTTGTCTACAATTAGTTAGTCATATTGAAGTAGTGGGAGTATCCCTCAACTCCTACACTTTCAGGGAATAACTGCCTAAACATAATTTTGATCATATATTAGCCGAGCCAATAAGTAATTCACCTTTCAGGAACATCATATAAAGCCGGCCGGTGGCGAGTGAGGGTGCATTGGAATTTTCTTTTTACAAGGGGTGTCCACATTTTGGAAATTGGCCTAGTGCCGTGGAACGTCGGGGGGTCATCGGGTTTATTCTAGACGTTAGGGGGTGTCGACACCCCCTATACTGCATAAATTAGTACATATCTGAGTAGGAGATGATACTGCATAAAATGGTGCATATTAAATTGGTACGTAGCAAAATATGCACACTATTTTATTCTCTTAGATCAATAGTCGACTATGCGTTACGGATTAATCGAAGGCGACCCGATCGACTTAGATAAATATCCTGACAATACAGATAGTATTATCATCACTCTATATGATGAGTCAAGAGGAGAAATCAATGGGGGTAACATATCTGGACTATCACTGAAACAAATCGCTGACGAAACCTCATTAACGAAGTCGCAGGTTCGGACTCGTGTCAAGAAACTTGTTAACAATGACCACTTAGAAGAAAAAGTTCCGTATCCGGATCGGACGCGACCCACAAAATATTATGAAATGGAAAAACGTGCGAAAATAACTGCTTGGGCCTTAGATCTCGGAAATGAAGTGTTGGGTGAGGTCTCTGAAGACCCCAGCCGACAGGATCTAATTGACTTACTCGGACGAATAGCCAAGAACGAGAAAAAAATCGACCGTCTTAAACAAAGAGCAGGAAGAATCCAAGCAAATCTAGACGAATATTAATCGACTTTTGAAGGGCGATCAGTTAATAACTATCACACATTATATTAGTAGTTTTCACATAGGTAACCATTATAATCGGGTTAAACATCTTGGTTAGGAATGTAATTTATCGATTGACACGAACGTGTCCCCCTTGCCCGCTGTGACTTGCAGTACTGCTGAGAACTAACTAACAATCCTCTACTCTGGTGGTGCGTGGACGATTGGTGGAAAGCTTCTCCTCACAGACATTGAAAATGAACCAAAACCGTTGGTGGCTTCTCTTCACCAGAGATGGCCTAAGATTATGCCGTCCACCATTTGTCGAGACACCACCCTCTACTCTCTACTGAAGAGTATTTATATTAGCACTATTTTTGGAGTTTATTTTGCTATCAACCGGTCCTTAGCGCAATTACGGTAAGATTACACTAATCGGACGCACTCTGTCGAATATGCCACCAGATGGTACACGACCGTGACGATCAGTACCGAGACAGCAACGAAGCTATCCACAGTAATGATCGAGCACGAAGTGGATTCAATGGCACTTGCAATCGATCATGCGGCGGATCTCGCAATCGGACATGAAATGCTGACCAACGCTGAGTTCGCACGACTTCTGCACCACCGCTTGGACAATCAAGAAAGTGAGCAAACTACATGATAGCGTGGCTTTACTATATCATTACCGTAGTTTACGTTTGAGGCGGAGTGAACGCGATTAAACCCCAGAAGTAGTACTAGAGAAACATGCATACCATTTTTATCTATTAGACTTAATCGGACATATGGTTGCCGACGGGATCGAAGAAGATCCGATTGATTTGGATGAATATCCTGAAAACACAGACCTCGTCATTGCTGCCCTTCATACAACTGATGGCAAGGTTATCAATGGTAAAATGGTTAATGGTTTGACACTGAAACAAATTGCTGATGAGACATCATTAACAAAGTCACAAGTTCGAACCCGTGTTAAAAAACTCGTCGCTAATGGGCATCTGGAGGAGCAGGTTCCGTATTCAGATCGAACCCGACCTGCGGTATACTATGAAATGCGACAGCGGGCAAAAATCACTGCAACCGTTTTAAATCTTGACGAGAAGACATTAGCCAAAATACCCAAAGAACCCACTCAACAGGACATGATTGATGTGCTGGGCAAGATAGCCATAAATGAGCATAAGATGACAGATATTGGTGTGGAACTGGGAGCATACGAGCATGTCGTCCTTGACGAGTAATCTGTAGTGTTGCTTCAATTCTGATCTGTTAAAATTAACCAAGTGACGCTGTGGGGCTTGTATCTAGCAATTCACGGCTGAAGCTACAGTAGTGGTCACCTCCATTGAGTCGCCGTACATGCTTGGGGCAGACTTGTGGAATCTCAAAAGCACGGAGACCACCAATGCCCCAAGTTAGATGATGAGGTCATCACGTCTGGAGACTGCTGCTCGACGAATTGCGCATACGCTTTGTCATTGAGAAACCAGCATATAGTGTTCTCAGTCTAATATTATCTTGCCCGCAGAGACACCCAATATCGACCAATTCACGAAATCACCTTCCCACTGATTAACGGTTTATGTTACAAAGCGTCAATCAGAACTGGCATTCCAATAGGTCGGAACCAAGTGTTATTTTCTAATCTCGATTTACTGTCATGCGAGACTGCGCCGCAAGTCGTGCGCGGGAAGAATGCAAGACTGT
>PUOW01000321.1 GCA_003552185.1 Spirochaetaceae bacterium | reverse complement strand
TGATGGATCAGCTCGCCTGCGCCGGAGGCGGAATCAGCGGAATCGACCTTGCCGATCACGACGCACCGGTGCTCCATCGCCTCGCCGGCGGATTTACGCGGCACGGTATGGCGGTGGTGATTGTAAGTACCGGCGGCAGCCATGCCGACCTCACCGAGGATTACGCCGCGGTACCGCGCGAGATGCTCGCGGTGGCGAGCGAGCTCGGCGGCCGGCAGCTTCACGATCTTTCGCGCGAGGCGGTGCTCTCGGCGCTTCCGGAGCTGCGTACGCGCTGCGGCGATCGGGCGGTGCTTCGCGCGCTGCATTTCTTCGACGAGAGCGAGCGCGCGCGTCTGCAGTATCGCGCGCTCGAGCGAGGCGATCTTGATGAGTATCTGAGACTCGCGCGCGAGTCCGGCACCTCGTCGTGGTGCTTGCTGCAGAACGCCGCTACGCCTCAGGAACCGCGCGAGCAGGGGATCCCGTTGGCGTTGGCGCTTACCGAGCGCTACCTGCGGCGGCGGGGAATCCGGAACGCCGCATCTCGTGTTCACGGCGGCGGCTTCGCCGGCACGATCCAAGTATATCTGCCGCTCGATGAGTTTGACACATACAAGGCCGAGATCGAGCGGGTGTTCGGCGCCGGTGCTGCGGTTCGAGTGAGAACCTCTGATCATGGAACCGCGCGGATGATTTAGGCGCGCGATCACGAGCCTGCCGTAGGCCGCGTGAGCGGCGAACCGGTAGCGTCAATCAACGAGCTTGTCGTTGGAGCCTTTGTCGCAGGAGCCTAGGAGAACCCGAGCATGCCGGATCTGAAACAACTGAGACCCTGGCGCAGTCCGGAGATAACCGGGCTGCATCGACTCCCGACGCGGCCTCCGCTGTACTCCCGGAGCCCCGTCTCGCTCGACGGAACCTGGGAGTTTGAACTGCACCGCAGCCCCGAGGCCGCGACTGAACGGGTAGAGGCTATCCTCAGCGGCGGCGACGACGGGCTCGACGCGGAGCTTCTCGAAGGCTCGATATCGGTACCCTCGAACTGGACGAGGGAGGGCTTTGACGCGCCGCACTACACGAATATCGCGATGCCGTGGGAAGAACCGCCTCCGCACCTGCCGGCCGAGAACCCCACCGGACTGTATCGCCACACGTTTGCGGTACCACAGAACTGGGCCGGGCGGCGGCTCGTGCTGCACCTCGGCGGAGCCGAAAGCACCGCCCTGGTCTGGGTGAACCGGCGTTTCATCGGCCTCGCCAAGGATTCCAGGATCGAGAGCGAGTTCGAGATCACGAACGCGGTAGAACGCGGCGGTTGCGGCAGATCGGAGGGCGGCAGCCGGCACGAAATTCTCGTCATGGTGATCCGCTACAGCGACGGCAGCTATCTGGAGGACCAGGATCAGTGGTGGATGGCGGGTATTCACCGCAGTGTGTTTCTCTACAGCACCGCTACGGTGTACCTGCAGGACCTCTTCGTGCACACCGAGGTACAGCACCGTGAACCCTCCGACCACCATGAGTCTCCGGTGTCGCCGTGGAGTTACAGCCGGGGCCGGCGGGGAACGGTTACGGTAGAGATCGAGGTGCAGCGCGCGGAAGCCGTGCTCGGAGGCTCGGCAAGCCACGTCGACCACTCGGGCGCATCCGCGGTGGAGGTGGCGGTCAAGTTGTTTCCGGCGCGCCGATACGACCAGACCGATACCACCGAGGACGACCACGACGCCGGCTCGGCGCCGATTGCGGAAGCGGAGACTCGAATCTCCGGGGTGTACGGATCCGAGGGCCCTCAACACGCGAAGCCCACCGGAGGGCACCGCGCGCAGCTGCGCCTTGATATCGAAGAGCCGTTTCTATGGAGCGCCGAGGCACCGTTTCTCTATCGTCTCGAGGCTCAGGTGAATGGCGAATCGCACTGCACGCTGGTGGGGTTTCGCACGGTTGCGGTTCGTGATCGGCGGCTTCTGATCAACGAGCGCGCCGTTTTGATCCGCGGGGTGAACCGTCACGAGCACGATCCTCGAACCGGCAAGGTGGTAAGCCGCGAGAGCATGCTCGCTGATATCAAGCTCATGAAGCAGTTCAACTTCAACGCGGTCCGGACCGCTCATTACCCAAACTGCAACGAGTGGTACGATCTCTGCGATCGCTACGGAATCTACCTCGTAGACGAGGCAAACATAGAGGCGCACCGATACTACAACGAGCTTTGTCGCGACCCGGCTTATGCCGGCGCGTTTCTCGATCGGACGATGCGGATGGTTCTGCGGGACCGGAATCATCCCAGCATCATTCTCTGGTCGTTGGGTAACGAGAGCGGGTATGGGCCCAACCACGACGCCGCCGCAGGTTGGGTTCGTCATGCCGATCCCTCACGTCCGCTCCAGTACGAGGGGGCGGTACGAGCCGAGTGGGGGCAGGGGCCGTTCGAGTATTGCCGCGGCCGAAGCGCTACCGACGTGATCGCCCCGATGTATGCGCCGGTCGAGGAGATCGTGGCCTGGGCGCAGAGCGACGCCGGCAAGGCCGACCCGCGCCCCTTGATACTGTGCGAGTACTCGCATGCAATGGGAAACTCCAACGGCGGGCTCGAAGACTACGCGAGGGCGTTTCGCACTGTGCCGGGCTTGCAGGGCGGCTTCATCTGGGACTGGGTAGACCAAGGGCTGGAAGAAGTTGCGCCGAACGGTCGTCGATACTGGGCCTACGGCGGTGATTTTGGGGATACGCCGAACGACCGAAACTTCTGCATCAACGGACTTGTGTGGCCCGACCGAACTCCGCACCCGGCGCTTTGGGAGTTCCGTAAGCTGTTTCAGCCGGTACAGTTCCGGTACCGCTACGGTGCGAACGGTGCGCTGCTTGTGACGGTGCAGAGCGATTTATCGTTTTCACCGCTGGAACAGGCGGTGCTCCGGTGGGAGGTAGCGATGGACGGTCATCGCGCAGGGGGTGGGGAAATCGATCTCCCGGTGCTCGTTCCGGCCGGCAGCGTTGAGGTGCCTATAGACGGCGGGCCAAACGCGACCGATGCCGTCGGTTCGGCCGCTGCCGTCGGCGTTGCCTGCGAATGCATCTTAACGGTGCGGCTGGTTACCGGAAACCACGAGTCGGCCTGGGAGCAATGGGTGATCGGCGGGGAATGGCGCGGCGCGCATAACACCGCCGCGGCCGCCGGCGCCACGGAGCCGAGTTACCGCCGCGAACTTGCACTCCGGCTCGGGCTCAACGAGGATCGGTCTCCATGTCTGACCGGCGTAGTACGGGCGGACGCTGGGGCCGAACCGTTGATAATCCACGGACCAATGACCGAGCTCCGGCGGGCGCCCACCGATAACGACTTCATCCGCGGTACGGACGACCAATCCGAGGCACCCGGCGCCGCCTGGCATCGTCTTGGCCTAAACCGGCTCGAATCGAGCTGGACCGTGGAGACCCACGCCCGGCACACCGCGGTTCTTGGGGAGCACCGAGCCGGCCCCGGGCCGGAGGCGCCGGTTAGGGCACGGTCGCGCTTTGTTCTATCGCCTCCCGGCGTGGAGGGATACCAGTCGTTGCTCGTTGAGATAGCGGTAGATCCGGAGATAGCCGATCTGCCCCGTGTGGGAGTGCGTTGGGAACTGCCGGAGGGGTTCGATGAGTTGCAGTGGTACGGACGCGGCCCGCAGGAGAACTATCCCGACCGAGGCAACGGGTACCCCCTTGGGCTTTGGAGCTCTACGGTCGAGGATCAGTATGTGCCGTACATTGTGCCGCAGGAACACGGTGGACGCGGAGGCACGCGATATGCCCGCCTCCGTGGTTCCAAAGCGGAGTTGGTGGTGTCCGCCGCGGAACGAGAGTCGTTTCATTTCTCCGCATTGCACACCGCGCCCGAGGATCTCGAAGGCCTCTCGCACACCTGGCAGGTAACTCCCCGGAAAACCACGATTCTCACGATCGATCTATTTCACCGCGGCCTCGGCACCGCTGCGTGCGGACCCGACTGCGCCGCGCGGTATCGAAGCGGTGGTGGTAGATTTTCGGCCACGTTTCTTCTGCGAGCCCTCACGGTTTAAGGCGGCAGGACCGTCGTGGCTGCAGGCGGCGGGCGACAAGCGGGCTAACGAACGCGGGAATGCTACCGCTATCAAGAGCCTGCTTGTAGCCGCTCGGCGTTGAGGAGTTCCATGGTGTCGCCGCGCATCCCCATGGCGTAGATCTTGTGGGAGGTAAGCTCCTCGATGATTTCGTCGCTCAGGTACAGCGAGCTCATGATCGGCACTACCTCGCGGTCGCTATACTCGGGAAAAAACTCGAGCACCTCGAGGTAGTTTGCTGCAAACGCGGCTACGTCGTCGCGCTTGAGCTTAGACTTTGTTTCATTGAGGAACAGCCGCTGCGGGGTGACCGCGATCACGTCGAACTCTTTGCGGCGTGCGGGATGCTGGGGATGCTTCTTACGTGGTCTCACCATCAGCAGGTCCGGCTCCTCGATCTTGAAGTAACGGGCCATAACGCCGGGTACATTCGGGGCAACAATGTCCTCAACCACGGTACCGAGGCGGTTTGCGAGCTCACCCCATCGCTTGTTCATCTCCTGCGACTGACGCTGCGCCTCGTCCTTGAACCCTCGCATCTCGTCCTTGAACCCTCGCATCTCGTCCTT
>PUOW01000314.1 GCA_003552185.1 Spirochaetaceae bacterium | reverse complement strand
TTCACCGACGCCCTCCGCGCCGTCCAGGTCCTGTGCGGCGAGCTCACACCCGCCCAGTACCAGCGCCGCCGCAAGCACGCCTTCCGCGTCGCCGCCCGGCGCGCCCGCCGCTCAATGGCCGCCGGCACCCTCCGCCGCCGCCTGCCTTCCCGCCTGCGCGCAGCCGCCATCGCCGCCGCCCTCCGCAGCCCCGCCGCCGGCGCCCTCGCCCGCACCTTCGCCATGCAGACCCTGCCCGACAGCCCGACCCCACACTGTTAACAATCCCGCCCCACCACCCTGTTAACTATGACGCAAAATTCCGACGGCACCGGACGCAAAACCTCCCCGCGCGGGCGCCCGGCACCCCAGCGCGCTTACCCGCGGGCCTGGGTGATCGCGAGCAGGCCGAACATGTAGCGGCGTGAGCGCACCGCGCTGAACCCCGCGCGGCGCAGCTCCTCCTCGAAGCGTTGAAGATCAGGGAAGACTGCCAGCGAGGCCGCGATATAGCCGTAGACCTCCGGGTCGCGGTGGAGGATGCGGCCCCACAGGCGGCCCCAGAAGCGCAGCAGTGCAAGCTGCACCGCCGCGACCGGCCGGTGGTGTGAATGCGAGAACTCCAGGAACGCGGCGGCGCCGCCGGGCGCCAGCACGCGACGGATTTCGGAGAGGGTCGCGGCGAGGTCGGGTGCGTTTCGAAGCGCGTAGCCGCCGGTAACGATCGCGACCGAGCCGTCGGCGAACGGCAGCGCCTGCATGTCGCCCTCGATGAACCGCACACCACCGGCACCGCCCGCCCCCGCCGCGCCTGGCGCCGGGGCCGCCTCGGCGGTCTCGGCGCGGCGGCGGGCAATCGCGAGCATCTCGGCGTTCAGGTCGATTCCCGCCACCGCCGCGCCGGGGTAGCGCGCGGCGAGCGCCAACGTGAGGTCGCCGGTCCCGCAGGCAAGGTCAACCACCAGCGGGGCCGACGGGAGCCCGGCGGGTAAGCCGCTGATGAGGTGGCGCTTCCAGGCGCCGTCGCGGCCAAACGAGAGCAGCCGCGTCACAAGGTCGTAACGCGGAGCTACGGTCGTGAACAGCGTCCGGTTGTAGTCGCGCTTGCGGTCGGGGTCGTCAAAAATATTCCTGGCTGCGGCCATCAGCAATTGCCTTTTGCGTTGCGCGACGATACTTTTGTTGACGAAGATCTGTCAAGCCACAGGAGAACGCGCGGAGTGCGGCAACCGGTATACATCCAGGCCATTGAGACTGCAGTGCCGCAGTATTGCTACTCGCAGGACTTCGTGCTCGAGTTCATGCAGCGGTTGCCGGTCTACGCCGCGCGCCGGGGCTTTCTCGCGCGGATCTACCGCAGCAGCGCGATCGAGCGACGCTACTCGGTGATCGGCGACTACGACCGGCCGCCGGCCGAGCGCACGTTCTACCCGCCGAGCGATGATTTCACCCCCGAACCGGATGTTGTTGCGCGCAATGAGCGCTACGTGATCGAGAGCAACCGGCTGGCGCTCGAGGCGGCGCGCGGGCTGTTCGCGCAGGTTAAGGATGCGGATTCCGCCGTTAACCCCGCCTCGATCACGCACCTGATAACCGTGAGCTGCACCGGCTTCTCGGCGCCGGGGTTCGATTATTACCTCGCGCGCGAGCTACCGCTGCCGCCGACGGTGAATCGCCTACACGTGGGTTTCATGGGCTGCTACGCAGCCTTTCCGGCACTCAAGACCGCGCGTGACATCTGCATCGCCGACCCCGGCGCCCGGGTGCTGATTGTCGACCTCGAGCTGTGCTCGCTGCACTTGCAGCAGAAGCTCGACCCCGACATCATCGTCGCCAACGCGCTGTTCGGTGACGGCGCCGCCGCCGCGCTCGTTTCCGCCCAGGAGCCGCGCTCGAACCTCGCGTCGTTCCGCCTCGACGCGTTTCAGTCCTACATTGTACCGGATAGCGAGCAGGAGATGGCCTGGACGGTAGGACACACCGCGTTCGACATGCGGCTCTCGGCCTACGTCCCGCAGATGATCAAACGCGAGATCGGCGGCATCACCGACTCGCTGCTTGCCGCGGGCGGGCTCGGGCGCGAACAGGTAGACCAGTGGGCCATACACCCCGGCGGCCGAGCCATCGTGGAGAAAGCTGCGGAGGAGTTGGGGCTCAGCTCCGAGGATATGGAGGCGTCGTACTCAGTGCTGCGGAACTACGGGAATATGAGCTCGGCGACGATTTTTTTCGTGCTGCAGGAGATGCAACGACTCGGCCGCCGGGGGCGGATGTTCGCCGCGGCCTTCGGGCCGGGGTTGACCGTTGAATCTGCGATACTGGAGTCGGCATGAGCACCAAATCAGCGAGTGTAGCACAGGTTCTGCGCGCCGATTTCGCCCGCCGCGCCACCGCCCCTGAGCTGATGGACGACCCGAATGGTGACCGGCGGCGCCTCGAACGCACGCTCGCCCAGTTCGTGCGCATCAACCGCGCCTTCAGCCGCTACGGCGCCGCCTTGCGGGGCCCCATCCTGCGCGACGCCGCCGTGGCCGGGCTCAAGCGCTTCAGCGTCCTTGATGTCGGCGGCGGCGGCGGTGATATCGCCCGCCGGCTCGTAGACGACGCCCGCCGGCGCGGGGTCAGCGCCGAGGTGACGATCCTAGAGGCCGACCCCCGCGTCTCCGCCTACGCACGCTGCATGTGCGCGGCCTACCCCCAGATCAGCGTGCAGGAGGGCTCGGCTCTCGAGCTGCCGCCGGCCCACACGCCCGCCGCAGCGTCGACACCCGGCGGCGAGGCCTACGACTACGTAATCTCGAACCACCTGCTGCACCACTTCCGCGACGAGGATCTTCCCGAGCTTCTGCGGCGCATGTGCGCGGCGGCACGGCGGCTTGTGATCGCAAACGACCTGCTGCGGAGCCGCCCGGCCGCGGTTGCGTTCGCCGCCCTCGCCAAGCTCTGCTTCCCGGACAGCTTCGCGGCGTTTGACGGCGCGCTCTCGATCAACAAGGGGTTCCGGCCGCCCGAGCTGCGCGCCGCGCTTGCGAGCGCCGGTCTCAGCGCCCCCGCGCGCGTCTACACGCTCCTCCCCGGCCGCGTGGTTGTCCAGCTCGACCTGCGCCACGCCCGCACCTCCCCTGCTCCGCACAGGAGCGCACCATGAAAGCGCGCCCTCGCGTTGTGATCGTGGGCGGCGGTTTCGCAGGCGCCGCCGCAGCCTCTCGTCTCGCTCGCCGCAGCGCAGCCGAGGTGACGCTTCTCGACCCTAAGTCGCGCTGTGAGATGCTCCCCTTGCTCCCCGATATCGCCGGCGCGCGCCTGAGCTCCGCCGGCGGCGGAACCCCGCATCGCGCCCTCGCTGCGTCACACGGCTACCGCTACCTGCAGCAAGTCGCCGTAGAGATTGACCGCGACGCCAAGCGCGTGATCAGCGCCGACGGCACCGCGCTCCCCTACGACTTCGCAATCCTCGCCCATGGCGCCCGCACCGCCTACTACGGAAACCGTGCCGCCGAGCTCTATGCGCGCCCGTTGCGCAGCATCGCCGACGCCCTGCAGGCGCGTAAGCTCGTCGCCCGACCCGCCCACCGCCGGCTGCTCGTCGTCGGCGGCGGCTACACCGGCGTGGAGCTCGCAACCCACCTGCACCGCTTGCACCGCCTGCGCGCCGACTCCCCGCCGGCCGCCGACGCCCCCCGCCCCCCGAGCTCGGTCATCCTCGTTGAGCTCGCCGAGGAGATCCTCGGCACTCAGGAACCATGGATGCAACGCTTCGCCCGCGCCCACCTCGAGGCGCTCGGCGTCGAGGTGCGCACCGGGACAACCGTAACCGACGTGACCCCGCGCGCGGCGGTGCTGTCCGACGGAACCCGCTTGGACGACACAGTCACCTTCTGGACGGCGGGCATACAGGTCATCCCGCCGCGCGGCGCGCCGGGGCAGACCGGCGGCCCCGGGCGCCTGGTGGTGGACGAGTATCTGCGTCTCGGCGCGGGGCTCTTCGCCGCCGGCGACGCGGCTGCGTTCACCCACGGCGGCGCACCCCTGCCACCCGCAAGCTATCTGGCAGTCCAGCAGGGAATAGCGGCCGCCGCCAACATCGCGCGCGCCGCCGCCGGGCGCCCGCCGAAGCCCTACCGGCCCCTCGTGCACGGCATCATTATCGCCGTAGCCGGAGGCAGTGGTTGCGCCCGCATCTACGGCCTGCCCCTCAGCGGCCGCCCGGCCGCCGCACTCCACTATGCCGCCACCGCCGCCCGCGCCTACAGCCCCGGCCAGCGCGCCGCCATCATCCGCGACCTCCTCCGCCCGCCGCCCTCACCAGCAGGCGCGCGATGATTTTGTGCCCCGTACCCTCAGAATTTTACGTCAAAGTTAACAGGGGTCCGGCGCGTCGTTGTTAACACGCGGCGGGCGCGCCCCGAGGCTAAGGCAGCCCCCGATGTTAACAATGTGTCCCTGGAAACGTGCTAACAATGACGCAAAATTCCGACGAAAACAGACAGCGAAAACCCCGTGGCCGCCGCGCCACGCTCGCCGCCGGCGGGCGGCCGGCGGGCTACAGGTCCCAGTCTTCGGCGTGTTCGCGGGCAGCGTTGAGGTCGTTGCGCTGCCGGCGAGTGGGGTTTTCGACCGCTTCG
The DNA here is from genome assembly GCA_003552185.1 of Spirochaetaceae bacterium. GTDB lineage: Bacteria > Spirochaetota > Spirochaetia > DSM-27196 > SLAA01 > B1Sed10-166. The sequence goes on along the minus strand of PUOW01000314.1, from coordinate 27 downwards.
AGGCGATCGAGGACGTTGCGGAGGACT
>PUOW01000031.1 GCA_003552185.1 Spirochaetaceae bacterium | reverse complement strand
GGACTCTCGCCGGCGATCGCGATCGAGCAGCGCACAACGCAGCGAAACCCGCGCTCCACGGTCGGCACCGTCACCGAGATCTACGATTACCTACGGCTGTTGTACGCGCGTATCGGCATTCCGCACTGCCCAAACTGCGATGTCGAGATTCAGGAACAGTCGGTCGACCAGATTATCGATACCGTCACGGCGTTCCCGGACGGTACGCGGGTGGTGGTGCTTGCTCCGGTGGTGCGGGGCAAAAAGGGCGAGCACGCCAAGGTGCTCGACGACGCCCGCAAAGCGGGCTTCGTGCGCGTTCGGATCGACGGCGAGACGCACCTGCTCGATGACGAGATTACGCTCGAGAAGAACCGCCGGCACGAGATAGAGATCGTGATCGACCGCGTAAAGGTAAACGCCGATCAGCGCAAGCGAATCGCCGACTCCATCGAGACCGCGCTCGAGGTCAGCGACGGGCTGGTCGTGATACAGCGCCTCGAGTCCGAAGGGGCTATCGAACAGTTCTTCTCGATGAAGAATTCCTGCCCGCGTTGCGGGCTGAGCATTCCCGAGCTGCAACCGCGCATGTTCTCGTTTAACAACCCGCATGGGGCGTGCCCGGAGTGCTCCGGCATCGGGATGAGCCTGGAGTTCGATCCCGCGCTGATTATTCCCGACTGGAGTAAGTCTTTCAATGAAGGTGGGGTGCTACCGTACCGCCCGAGCTCTAGTTGGCACCGGGGGCGCTTCGAGTCGCTCGCGAAGCACTACGGCTTCTCGCTCGACGAGCCGTTGGCGGAGCTCCCTGAGCGCACCAAACAGGAACTGCTGCACGGCGGTGAGGAAACGATCGAGATGTCGATCGTGAACCGCGAAGGCACCGGGCGTTTTGAGTATCAGACGCAGTTCCGCGGCATCCTGAATGATCTCAAGCGACGGTACTTCGAGAGCTCTTCGCAAGGGGTGAAAGACTGGCTCGAGCAGTTTATGCGGCGGCGGCGCTGCCCGGCCTGCGACGGACGGCGGCTCACACCGGCGGCGCTCGGGGTTCGGGTGCACGGCTACAGCATCTACGAGCTCTCGGCGCTCTCGGTGACCGAAGCCTCGCGCGTGATCGACGAGATGCCGTTCAGCGAGACCGAGCAGATCATCGCCGAGCAAATCCTCAAAGAAATTCGTGATCGCCTGCGCTTCATGATCAACGTCGGACTCGAGTATCTGCATCTGCATCGTGAGGCCGCGACGCTGTCCGGCGGCGAGGCGCAACGCATTCGGCTTGCCACCCAGATCGGCTCGTCCTTGGTCGGGGTGTTGTATATTCTCGACGAGCCGACGATCGGGCTTCATCAACGCGACAACGCGCGTCTGATCGACACCCTCAAAGGGCTGCGCGATCTCGGAAACACCGTGATCGTGGTCGAGCACGATGAGCAAACGCTGCGCAGCGCCGACTACATCGTAGATCTCGGCCCGGGCGCCGGAATACACGGCGGTCACGTGGTGGCGCAAGGCAGCCTCCCGGAGTTACTCCAGCACCCCGAGAGTCTCACCGGCCGTTACCTCGCGGGCGAGCTCTCGGCGCGGGCGCCGTCGCGGCGGCGTGACGGGAACGGCGGCGCGCTTGTGCTGCGTGGTGCGCGCGAGCACAACCTCAAGAATCTCGAGATCCGGTTCCCGCTATCTACCTTCACCGTGATAAGCGGCGTATCAGGTTCCGGAAAGTCTACGCTGCTCGGCGACATCCTGTACCCGGCGCTCCGCAACCGGCTCGGTCGCGGGAGCGAGCTCGAGGGCGAGTACGACGAGCTCGAAGGCGTCGAGCTCGTCGATAAGGTCATCAGTATCGACCAAACGCCGATCGGGCGCACGCCGCGGTCTAATCCGGCCACGTACGTGGGGTTGTATACTCCGATCCGTGAGCTGTTTGCGTCGTTGCCGGAGGCGCGCTCGCGCGGTTATCAAGCGGGTCGGTTTTCGTTCAATGTAAAAGGCGGGCGCTGCGAGCACTGTCAAGGCGACGGCACGATCCGGATAGAGATGCATTTTCTCCCGGACGTGTACGTTACCTGCGATCACTGTAAGGGCAAGCGTTTCACCAAGGAAACACTTGATATCCGCTACAAGGGCAAGAACATCCACGAAGTGCTCGAGATGTCGGTCGAGGAAGCGGCCGAGTTCTTTCGCCACGTTCCGGCCGTCAAACGGCGGCTCGATACCTTGATCGCGGTCGGGCTCGAGTACGTCTGCCTCGGCCAATCGGCGCTTACGCTCTCCGGCGGCGAGGCACAACGCGTCAAGCTTGCGCTCGAGCTCTCGAAACGCTCCACCGGCAAGACCGTCTACATCCTCGACGAGCCGACGACCGGGCTGCATTTCGCCGACGTCACAAAGCTGCTCGAGGTGTTGTCGTTGCTGGTGGAGGCCGGCAACACCGTGATCGTGATCGAGCATAACCTCGAGGTACTGGCGCAGGCCGACTACGTGATAGACCTCGGCCCCGAAGGCGGCGAGCAGGGCGGCGAGCTGGTAGCAGCCGGCACTCCGGAGGATGTTGCCTCCTGCGCACGTTCGCACACCGGGTCGTTTCTGCGTGAGGTTCTCAAGGAGCGGGGATGATGCGGGCTCGGGTGAGACCGTGCGTTGCGTACGGGCTTGTTGCGGTTCTCGTGTTCCTGGGCGCACTCCCGGCGGCTGCGGTTGAGCTCGATATCACGATAGAGTCGGCGCTCGAGAGCGAGTTCATCCGGGATGCCGAGCTCGAGGAGGAGTACCTCAGGCTGCGCGGTGGAGTGGTGGTGCGCGCCGAGGACCGCGAAACCGGCGCGGTACACTGGATACTCGCCGAGGAGGTGATCTACAACCGAACCGAGTCGCTACTGACCGCTTCCGACGGTGTGGAGTATCGCATAGAGCGCGCCGACTCGGTGGAGTTCTTCGAGGGAGAAAGCCTCAGTTTCGACCTCGAGGATTGGTCGGGAGCGTTTCTCGAGGGCGAGTCGCGTCAACCGCGCGAGATCGAGGGCGAAGATCTCGTGTTTCGGTTTCGCGGCTCCTACATCACCCGCTCCCCCGAAAACGTGGTGGTCTTGGAGGACGGCGTGATTACCTCATCCGAGGCCGACCCGCCGAACTACCGTCTGCAGGCTCGCAAGATCTGGGTCTTTGGTCCGGGCGAGTGGGCGGTGCGCTCCGGTACGCTGTATGTCGGTCGCGTGCCGGTCTTTCACTTTCCGTTCTTCTTCATGCCCGGCGACAAGCTGTTCTTCAATCCGGCGATCGGGTACCGGCGGCGCGAGGGCGCGTTTTTGCAGACCACCACCTACCTGATCGGGCGACGAGAGGAAACGCGCACACCGCTCTCGTTTCTTCCGGCCGAGGACCAGACCGGCGAGCGCCAACGGCTCGAGCGCGACGGGCTTTTTCTGCGCCCCACAGGCGAGCCCGACGACACCCCTGAGGATCGCTCGCTGCGCCTGTTGCTCGATTACTACACCCGTCTCGGGGGGCTCATTGCGCTGCACGGTGAGCTCGGTGATGTGTGGGCGTTCGACGACCTGGAGTTTCGTAGCGGACTCGGGTTTTCGCGCCACCTGTATCTTCGCGGCGAAGATTTTTACACGCCGTACCGCGAGGTCGACGGGCGGGCCGAGACCGACTGGAACCGCGCGCGGCTGTTCGGCGCGGTGGTGCCGTTTCGCTACGAGTTCACCACCGATTTCGTGCTGCGTCCCGGTGACGCGCGCGTGACCGGAACCTTCGCGTGGCTCTCGGATCCGTTCTTTAGGCGCGACTTCGACGATCGTGCCGAGCGCATCGACTGGACCGGTCTCCTTGGTGTCGGAGAGATAGAAGGCGAACAGCCGAGCACCGTGAGCTCGCTGCTGTGGCGCGTGCGCGGTAACTACTCGGCACCCACCGACCGGACGCGGCCGTATCTTCGCACCGCCTCGATCAGCGAGCTGAGCGGCTCGGTGTTTTGGTCGCGCCGCGCTACCCCGGACGCCGATCTCCCGGATCGGGTGCTCGAGGCCGACGAGAGCCCCGAGCGCGAGTTCTTCTACCCCGACCGCTTAACCACTCCGAACATCTCGATGCGCTTCGCCGGTACGCTGCTCGATACCGCGGTGGGTGAGCCAAGCAGCCCCCCTCGGCCCGACCCCGAGCCGGAACGCCGCCCGGATGAGCGTTACCCCGTGATGCCGCCTTGGGACGAACTCGCCGGTGACCCGGGCGCCGGTGCACGCGACGAGAGCATCTCTTTCGGCTTAGACGACGGCTCACACCGGAGCTCGCGCTTCGGTTTGGATCCCCCAAGCGGTCCCGGGAGGCTCCCGGATCCCGAGACCGCGCCACCGCTGCGGCTTCGCTCCGGATGGTCGCTCACGCCGCGCTTGCGCGTCGAGAGCTTCACCGATTCGAGCGACTGGAGCACTGCCGAAGATGTGGAGTTCGCGCTGCGCTACTCGCGCGTAACGAGCGAGAACACGCTGCGGCTGGATTACGGCGCAGACGTACAGCGGCGCTTGTTCGTGCTCAACAACAGCATCGTTACGCGCGCTCGCTATCGTAACATCTTCAACGACGATCGGCTGGACGAGTCGGCGCGCGATTCGCTCGAGCTGCAGGCGTATCGCTACACCCAGGTGAGCACCGAGCACAATCT
>PUOW01000083.1 GCA_003552185.1 Spirochaetaceae bacterium | reverse complement strand
CGGCCTTTTTCTACCTGAACCGGGTTATGGAAGTGGACGCTTTTTACCTGCCCACCCTCCAGGAAGCTTTGGCTTGCGGGTTTGAGGCTGGTTTCCGGTTGAGCGGCCTGTTTCGCTTCCGTGGTGGTAATACCTGTTTGCGGCTGGAAAAGAGATAAGAGCCTACAACTCGTATATTATTCCTCGAAATAAATGTCAAAATCATCGACTATCTTTCCCCTTATTGTTTCATCTTCATCTTGTTTCATCTTCACTAATTGTTAAATCTTCCTCTAACTCTATTAGCTCATCTTTTACTGGACTCATTACTGCATCCCCTTCTATCACTACAAGAATGGACTTATCTAGCTTTCTATCGAGCTCTTCTATTATCGCACCGGTTATCTCTTCCTCAAGTATTTCCAAACGAAACCTTTCAAAAAATTCCTCATAAGGAATAAATCCGCCGGACTCCTCTGTGTATTCTTTATAAATTTCCCTGAACTCCTCTTCGTTGGCCTCGATAGTCTCTTCGTCGACCTCGATAGTGCGGCTGATCATTCCATATAATTTTTTTTCCTGTATCTCGAACTTTATGTCGTCTATTATTTCCTGAGAAGAGTACCCTCTTTCTTCGCTTTGGAACTCAAAGAAAGTCTCTATATCAGTTATTCCTATTTCTTCCCATCCATCTTTTTTGATTATCTTCATGAGCTCTTCACAGATCTCTTTATGGGATACGACAACTTCCCATTCATCAAAGAGGAGATTAACAACTGCATTGCGGAGAGCTCTATCTTCTGCTACTTCTTGAAGCTCTTTGCCATCGAGAGGTTCCTCTTCTCGCCTTTCTTGTTCTCGATTTATAACCTCTTTTAGCCAATCAATTTCTGATTCCGTAATCTCTACATGTCTTACCTCCTCTATCATATCAAACTCTTCATTTAACATTGCTTGAACTATCTCGTTGTTTTCGATGATGATGTGAGCCTCGTGCTCTGTTTCCTTCAATGCCGTGGCTAGTTCACTATCAATTTTCCCGTAACCTGGATAATCTGTTTCAAAGCTTGCAAACACTTCGTATATTCCATCTTCTTTCTCTTCCATCTCAACGATTTTAAGGTTGTCTCCACCCCGCTCTTTATAAGTAGGAGTGCTGCGAAGCCATTCCTCTGTCAATTTTTCAGCTTTCTTTACTTCTTCAATCACTTCTTCATCCGATTCTTCTTGGTTTATTATCTCCTCACCGAAACATGCAGAGAGTAAGAATGTCAAACCAAATAACATTGTAAACAACAATATTTTTCTCATCCAAAAACCCTCCCTGTAGAGATAAAGATAAGGATTTGCTTTTCTTTTGGGGGTATACTACTACGCTACCCAACTGTGCGTCAAGCTAACCCGACCCCCAAAAGCATACTTCCGGCTAAATTCGCACGAGTAGAGGTGAGACAAAGGGCAATTAAGGATCAATTTGAACAAAAGGGCAAACTAAAGGGCCCTGTTTTTGGCATAATGAAACTTTAGAGGACGCTGATCAACTGCCGATAACGTCGGCTTATGCAAGAGGCATAGTTGCGGCACGCCTTTCGCCGCTGCCGATTGCTTAAGCTGTGTTATTGCTGCGGTTGCCCATTTTACGTGATACCAGCCGCGGTGCAGCCGGCTTGTCCGACCGCAGGCCGGGGGAACGCCCAAATATGCACTTTAAGGGATAGCAGTATTAACGCTACAGCGCAACATCAAAACAACTTGAATTCTAAATAACACCTGTGCTGAGCTGTAAAATAATGAACACGCCAAAGACTTGATATATTGGTTTGATCATCAAAATATTATCCGTGTTTATCTTCAGGCTTCTTCCTACACAGCCCACCTTTTGCTATGGTTTTTGATGCAATTACTGCGGCTTCCGGATCCAGCCGTCGTGGTCAAAGTAGCTGTAATTGGTGGTGCCACAGCGGTGGATTTCGTAAACTTCTGGCCCTCCCAGGTAATCAAGGTGAAAACCAAAATCCCCATCATAGTCCACTTCTACCGGCTCCACTAATTGATTAGCCTCATTATCGATAACGCTGAGCCTTCCGTCTTTAATAACTCCGGCCGCCTCATTTTCAAAAGCAGTTGCCCAGTCATACTGCATTTCGATTACTTCCCGGCCATCACGGTCAACAAAACCATATTTGCCGTCTTTTTTAACTAAAATCCTATCCTGCTTGAGGTAGCCGAAACCTTCGTCATCTCCAGGTCCCCTGTAACTGCCATATTCTTTAGGGGTTAAAATGTATTCTTCCCTACTTAAATCATACAAACCTTCCCCTTCAAGGCCTTCTTCCTTAACCACAATTTGGGGCACATCATTAAATTCCATTGGTGAATCCCAGTAACCGCCGATTTCTTCAAATTTGAAGTCGGTTATAAATTTACCCCCGGCAAAAACTCCCCAGAGTCCATCTTTTCTAAATAACGCGTACTCTTCTGCCACATGACCGGCGGTGGGATCACATGTGCCGGGAGGTCGCGACTTACTATAATCGTCAAAAACCGGTTCTTCTATAATCTCTCCTTCGATCGATTTAATGCCTGCCTTTCCCTCATCGGTGAAAATGAAATAATTGCCGATTGTCTCTTCAATCTCCCCTTCAAACAACACTTCCCCATCGGAATCCAGGTAACCGGTGCGGGAATTGTTTTCGAAGCGAGCTGCGGCCTCATCAGGCGGGGTGCGACCGGTAGAAGTTTCGATCTTATCATACCCGGGCTCCAGTAGAACTTCACCCTGGGTATCAATTAATCCCCAGCTGCCGTCTTTTTTAACCGGACAAACCCCCTTATTGAAAAGGCCATAATCATCGATATCAAGCTTTTTGGTTATTTCACCGCTCAGATCGAGCAGGTAAACCTGGTCGTTTTTTGTTCCCTTTAAAGCTTCGTGATCTACCCAACCTGTACTTTCTAACTTTTCATACTGCGGTTCAATAACAATATCCCCGCTGGCACTGTCAGCCAGGCCATAAAGGCCGTCCTTTTTTATCTTTAACAGATCCCGCTCTTGAATAAATCGAAGAAATGTTACTTCTTCATACTTTAATTCAAGAAGCGGATTTTGCTCAAAATCAATGAAGCCATACCTGCCGTTTTCAACAACGATCAAGCCATAGTTGTTGTAATGTAACCACGGAGTCCCTGCATCTTCTCTGAGTAAAGTGGTAATTAATTGGCCCTTTTCATTAAAAGCAACCCGCTTACGATTGCCATCAATATCAAGAGGTAAAATTAAGGGATCGGTTTCTCCCACCTGGTGCGGTATTACGCCTGGATGATCCCAGAATGAACCTAAAGCCATTATGTCCCAATTAAGCTCACTGACCCGAACTACCTTCTCCCCTTCTGTATTGATCAAGCCATATTTACCGTTTTCTCTAATCGGCAATACATACCCTTTGAGATCATCTTTTAGAACCAGCCCTTCTAAGTCCTGGTCCAGTTCTCTTACCGCGGTCTCCAGTTCTCTTGCCGCGGTCAGAGTACGGTTTTCAACGGCGGTAAATTGATAGGTTTTATCTTCACTGACGACTTCATCATCTTCCAGCCACTTCTTGAACCGGTATCCTTCTATTTCCCCTGCTTCGACTTCCACTGTTTCACCATACTCGTAAGTGCCTCCGCCGGTAAGGGCATCTTCTTCGATATCGCATTCAAGATTGATTGTAGGGGTTTTACTTGAAAACTCAGCAACCAGCTCTACATCTTCCTCTATTGCCAGCTCTACTTCTTCTTTGTCCCTGTGCACTTCAGTTGTTTCTTTTCCCCTCCACCGCTCAAAAGTGTAGCCTTCTTCCGCTTCGGCCTTGATGGTAACGGTCTCGCCTTCCCTGTAAGTACCGCTCCCGCTGAGTGAACCTGCACCTTCAGGATCGGCTGCTAGCTTCACTTCATATTCCTCCGAACAACCTAAACTGAAAACGGATACAATCATGGCTAAAGCAGTCAGCAGACAGGTTTTTTTAATCATATTGAGCATACTAGACTCCCCTTTCATTGATTAAACAGTAACATACCGGGAAGCCGTATTACAACATATGAAAATATATTATTTTACAGCTCAGCACAGGTGTTATTTAGAATCAAGCTGGTTTGATGTTGCGCTGTAGTATTAATGCGTGTTGATGTGATGATACTACTAGCTTCTCTTATATGCACAGCCGTTACCCTGCCATTTTATAATGTAAAAACATGTCTTTCAGGTAGGTTTTTTTCCGCTTCTTTTGCTGAGGGACCTTATGATCGCGCATCATAGATGGGCTGGTCATCCCTGTTCAGCGATGGCCATGTACTCCCGCCAGTGAACCGTTTGCCTTACGAATCGCTGCGGGCCAGGTCGATGTCTGCTGCTCTAAAGAAGAAACTTCCCCGCCACCACTGCCTGTGGGCATTGGCCGGGGAAGGATGCTATTGCTGAATCTTCGTTAAGCTCCCTTGACAATATACCCCCCGGGGGATTAAAATCAGTTTGAAGATTCACCCCTAAAACTTAGAATCCTTTAGAGTCTAAATACGCATTGCCACGCTTGACAATCAACATCCGAATCGGCAGGAGTCAAAATGAGAGGAGAATGATTATGACTAATAAGAATATTGCCGGCGATGAATTTAACAGCAACGAATTGTGT
>PUOW01000146.1 GCA_003552185.1 Spirochaetaceae bacterium | reverse complement strand
TGTGTTTGTTACAGGATTTATAATACGTATATTAATTACTTCTTTTGACTCAAGGTCTGGCGTAAGCTGTTCAATTCCTTTTGCTAATAAGCTATGGCGATTTTCATAAAGGCGACGGGCACTTTCCCTGTCAATGGAGATAATTTCCGTAATATCGCCAACCGTTATACGATAAAGCTGGTTATCTGCATCATAATTATCAAGCTCTACATCAAGTTCGATCTCACGGCGGCTTTCAGCAATCTTTCTCATTATTTCAGTTCTCTTTTTCTCAAGGTAAATTGTTAACTGTTCTTTTAGATATTTTTCGGCTTGCTGCTGTCTATCTTTGTATTCTTCAGTAGTTTCAAACTGATCACGGGTAGCAAATAAATCTAATCGGGTACTTTTGATGCTGTCAAGTACATCAGGATTTTTATGTTCCATAATAAACGGGTAAACATACCAAAGTTTGATGTTATTTCCCCATTCATGAGAACCTGATACAACATATTGTCCATCGGGTGAAAAGGCAACGGAAGTAACCCTGCTTTTATGGCCAGTTAAAGTGCGGATTTCCTTACCTGTTGAAATATCCCAGAGTTTGATGGTATTATCATAAGAACCTGATACTATATACTGTCCATTGGGTGAAAAGGCAACTGACCAAACTTTATCTTCATGGCCAGTTAGATTTTTGATTCGATTGTCTGTTGCCACATCCCAAAGGCTAATGTTATTATGATAAGACCCTGATACCACATACTTACCATCGGGTGAAAAGGCTAGTGAGCTAACATACCGGCGACCTAAAGTGCGGATTTTTTTACCGGTTGCCACAACATAAAGACCAATGTTATTATAATAAGACCCTGATACCACATACTTACCATCGGGTGAAAAAGCAACGGAATTTACAGTCCTTCCGTGACCAGTTAAAGTACGGATTTCATTACCTGTTGCCACAGCCCAAAGTTTGATGGTATTATCGCGAGACCCAGATGCCAAATACTGTCCATCGGGCGAAAAGGCCAGTGAGTTCACATCATATTCATGACCAATTAAAGTGCGTATTTCTTTGCCTGTTGCCACATCCCAAAGTTTGATGGTATTACCCATAAACTCTGATCCAGATGCTAAATACTGTCCATCGGGTGAAAAGGCAACGGACAATACAGACTCTTCGTGACCGTGAAAGGTGTAGATTTCCTTGCCCGTTGTTATATCCCAAAGTTTGATAGTATTATCCTCAGACCCCGACACCACATACTGTCCATCGGGTGAAAAGGCAACGGAATTAACCCAATGTTCATGGCCAGTTAAAGTGCGAATTTCCTGTCCATATGCACAGTTAAAATCTAAAAATTTAATAAAGAGGAGAAAAAAAATCAACTTTTTTGTAATCATAGTTGTTTAATTTTATATTAACAATTAATGGATTTTAAAATAATATATTAGCTAATAATTATTATTTTTCATTAATGATTATAAAGGCTTTTGGAAATACTTTTTTATAGTTATATACCAAAAAGTCATTAATCGCTTTGCTTTGAATGTTTTTTAAACAATTTACAAATTAACATAAACAATACAATTTTTTCCAATTTTAAGAGACTTTTATTTATCAATAATTACAAATTAGATTTATCTATTCTTCGATATCAACTTGTTTACCAAAGTTATATCTTGTGTCTGTTACAGGATTTATAATACGTATATTAACTACTTCTTTTGACTCAAGGTCTGGCGTAAGCTGTTCAATTCCTTTTGCTAATAAGCTATTGCGATTTTCATAAAGGCGACGGGCACTTTCCCTGCCAATGGAGATACTTTCCGTGATATCGCCGACCGTTATACGATAAATCTGATTATCTGCATCATAATTTTCAAGCTCTACATCAAGTTCGATCTCACGGCGGCTTTCAGCAATCTTTTTCATTATTTCAGTATTCTTTTTCTCAAAGTAAATTGTTAACTGTTCTTTTAGATATTTTTCGGCTTGCTGCTGTCTATCTTTGTATTCTTCAGTAGTTTCAAACTGATCACGGGTAGCAAATAAATCTGAACGGGTACTTTTGATGCTGTCAAGTACATCAGGATTCTCATGTTCCATAATAAACGGATAAACATACCAAAGTTTAATGTTATTTCCCCTTTTAGAAGAACCTGATACAACATATTGTCCATCGGGTGAAAAGGCAACGGAATTTACAGACCCTACGCGTGAAAAGGCAACCCTATTTACATCATCTTCATGAACAGTTAAAGTGAGAATTTCTTTGCCTGTTGCCACATCCCAAAGCTTGATGGTTTTATCACTAGACCCTGATATCACATATTGTCCATCGGGTGAAAAAGCAACGGAATTTACTGACCCTTTGTGTCCGGATAAGTTATGAATTCTTTTGAATGCTACCACATCAAAAAGTCTGATGGCACCATCATAACGAGACCCTGATACCACATACTGACCATCGGGTGAAAAAGCAACGGACGTTAGACCGAATGCGTGACGAGCTAAAGTATGAACTTCTTTGCCTGTTGACACAGCCCATAGTTTGATGGTATTATCCTCAGACCCCGATACCACATACTGACCTTCGGGTGAAAAAGCAACGGACAGTACAGTCCTTCCGTGACCAGTTAAAGTACGTATTTCATTGCCTGTTGACACAGCCCATAGTTTGATGGTATTATCCTCAGACCCCGATACCACATACTGTCCATCGGGCGAAAAGGCCAGTGAGTACACTTCAAGTTCATGACCAGTTAAAGTGTGTATTTCTTTGCCTGTTGCCACATCCCAAAGCTTGATGCTATTTTTCATGCACTCAGACCCTCCTGATACCACATACTGTCCATCGGGTGAAAAGGCAACTGACCATACTGTAGTTTCATGACCAGTTAGAGTGCGAACTTCTTTGCCTGTTGACACATCCCAAAGTTTGATGTTATTTCCCCAATCCGAAGAAGCTGATACCAAATACTGACCATTAGGTGAAAAAGCAACAGACCGCACAGATCTTTCATGGCCAGTTAAAGTGAGAATTTCCTGTCCATATGCGCAGTTGAAAATTAAAAATTTAATAGACAGGAGAAATAAAATTAATTTTTTTGTAATCATAGTTGTTCAATTTTATATTAACAATTAATGGGTTTAAAAATATATATTAGTTAAAATTATTATTTTTTTCATTAATGATTATAAAGGTTTTGGAAACACCTTTTTATAATTATATACCAAAAAGTCATCAATATTTTTATTTTTATTGTTTTTCTGCCAATCTCTGTAATTATTTGAATTATGTATTCCACGATTTGCCGCTAATGATGGAGAATAGATGCAGTTAATTTTTATCTTTCGGTTATCTGATGGTAGGATAAAAATATTGTTTGCATCTTTTTTAAGCCTTTTATTAAATTCATTCTTAAACCATTTTTTGAAAAGACCAAACGGTGAATTTCCGCTTTCTGTCTTGCTGGTAAAAATAATTGAATCAACCTGGCTATTATCAAGCCATTCTCTTAAAAATGGGTTTAATCCTATAGTTGATATATCGCCCATGTCTTTATCAGAATTAAATTCTTCTTCCTTTGTGCTATACACCATATCCGTTATAGAAATACGGTATTTATCCATCCACTCTTTTATTCTATCAATATTAATGCATTTGTTTTCATCAAAAAAAACATCATTTTTATATATTTTGCTTATAATTCTCCAAAAACGAGCAGTATTCCCATAAAAGAAATCTGCTTTTGCGCAATATGGCATTGGGGGATGTGTACCAATTATAAGATACTTTGATTTTTCTTTTATTCCATATTCTTCAAGCCAAGGATGTGTTTGCATAATTTTGAGATTTAGGGGTTTATATTTAGTTGTGGTATTATAGGTTTTATAATTTTCAGTAAATATATAAAAATACTTTGTTTTTATAATTAAATTTAACCTTTTGGCGAATAATGTTAGTTTTTTTGCATATTTTGTTTAAAGTATTATCAGATAGCATGATTATTATGTAACTAAGACCAACATTTTACAAATTATACATATTTAGTCAAAATATTCTTTATGGAATGATTGTAAAAGGTTCTGAAACATAAATATCTTCATCTTTAATAACTCTTATTGTATAGCAATTTGAAACGGGTATTCCCGTGGGCAAGTTAAACTCCCTCGCATTACTAGTAATAGTACCACCATAATTAAATACTAAAAAATTGCCATAATCGTGAATTAAATCTTCATTATTATAAAGACTAACATTATCGGCTTGTCCAAAAACATAAACAGAGGACTCCATTGTAACTTTTATCATGTCTCCTTGATTGAAATAATCTGCAGGTGTTATTGTAATATTATAGGTTGTTCCGGTTGTTTCAGTTTCTATTTCGCAATTAAAATCCGGCATACCTGTTGTTGTAAAACTTTTCTGCTCACCATAAGCTGTACCTTCACTGTTGGTAGCAAACGCCCTCACGTAGTATTTTGTATTTGGGTCTAATCCTGTCATATCAGCCTCAAAGTTTCCTGTTCCACTTCCTGAAGAAACCGTATTGTCGGATGTTGTAGGATTTTGGCTGATGCAATACGCTATGCCACGAGCAGTTACATTAGCTCCACCATCATCTGTTACATTACCACCACCGGTGGCAGAGTTTTCCGTTATGTTGGTTATATCAGCAGTCGTAACTGTGGGCAATGTAGTTTCATC
>PUOW01000427.1 GCA_003552185.1 Spirochaetaceae bacterium | reverse complement strand
ACGTCGCGCAGCTCGATATCGCTGCGGGCCGGGTCGTAGATCTGTTCCGGGTCGTGCGCGCGTTCGGCACCGTCGGTTAAGAAATGTACCGCCAGGAGCGAGCTGTCCGCACCGGCCTCGCCGGCGTCGCCCGCGCAGCGCGCGTTCAACCCGTGGGCGGCGCAGCGCTCCTCTATCCCGGAGCGCGCGATGCGCCCGAGCCGGCCGATGTAGGGGTAAATCTCGTCTTCGTGCGCTACGAGATGCTTCAGAAACGCGAGCCCGGCCAACATCGCCGAAGGGTGACCGGAGAAGGTTCCGCCGTCGAACTTCACCGCACGCTCGTGCGGGGCACCGGGAGCCGCGAGTTCCATGATATCGGCTCTACCGGCGACCGCGGCCACCGGCATCCCGCCGCCGATCGCCTTCCCGATTACGCAGAGATCGGGGATCACATTGTAGAGCGAGTAAAGCGCCCCGGCGTGAAAGCGAAACGCAGTGATAACTTCATCGAGAATTAAGACTGCACCGTGCCGGCTGCAGAGCTCTCGCGCACGCTGAAGGTACTCGCGCTCGGCGGCGATGAGCCCGCCGCTTCCCACCATCGGCTCCAGGATGAAACACGCCGCCTCGCTTCCGTGGCGCGCGAAGGTGTGCTCGAGGTCTGCAATGTCGTTGAACCGCGTGACCACAACTTCGGTATCGGCGCTCTCGGGCAGCCCGGCCGACTCGAGCCGGTTGAGGCCGCGATCGTAGGTATGCACGCCCTTGAGCGCGAGCGGCTGCGCGCCGTGCCAGCCGCCGGCGATCTTGATCACGGTGCACCGGTCGGTGAAGGCCCGCGCGAGGAGAATGGCGTTCATGGTTGCAAGCGCGCCGCTGGTGGTGAAGCGTATACGCTCGGCCCCGAGCCGGTCGAGGATGAGCTCGGCAAGCTCGCCCTGGCGGCCCTCGGGAAACCCGGTTGCGAGGCCTCGCCCGGTTTCCAACTCGGCGCGCAGCGCGTCGATCACCGGCGCCGGGTTGTGACCGAGCACGTTGGCTAAGTGCCCCTGCCAGAAGTCAATGTAGGTGTTGCCGTCTATATCGCTGATTGTTGCGCCGGCGGCGGCACCTTCGTAAAACGGAAACGGTGCGAAGAGCCGCAGGTTGTGACTGCCGCCGCCCGGAAGGCGCGCGGCGGCGTGCCGGAAGCGGCGGTGCGAGTTGGGGTGTGCCCTAGTGTAGCGATTCTCGAGCTCGTTGAGGTAGTCTTTCCTATCCATGGCGAGCACATTATGCCGAAACCGAGGCGCATTGTCGATTCGCACGGCGCAGTTCTGGTATAGTTCGGCTATGGAAGCATACACACCGATGAGCGTCGAAGAGTTTCGGCGCGCCGCGCACGAGACCGTTGATTGGATGGCCGATTTCCTGGGAAGTATCGAGCAGTATCCGGTTCGCTCGCAGGTGGAGCCGGGCGAGATCATGGCCCAGCTTCCGGACTCGGCACCGAGCGAGGCGCAACCGCTTGAAGCGATCATGGAAGACTTCAAGCAGATTGTGCTTCCGGGCGTTACGCACTGGCAGCACCCGTCGTTTTTCGCGTACTTTCCGGCCAACTCGAGCTACCCGTCGGTGCTCGCCGAGATGCTGACCGCTACGCTCGGCGCGCAAGGCATGATCTGGCAGACCTCGCCCGCCGCTACCGAGATGGAGCAACAGGTCATGCGCTGGTTGCGCGACATGATCGGGCTTCCCGCCGAGTTTGAGGGCGTGATTCAGGATACCGCCTCCACCTCGACGCTTGTGGCCTTGATCTCGGCGCGCGAGCGCGCAACCGCGTTTCAGGTGAACGAGCGCGGCTTCGTCGAGACCGAGCGGCTCACGGTGTATGCCTCGTCGCAAACGCACTCCTCGATCGAGAAGGGCGTGAAGATCGCGGGCTTCGGGCGGCAAGCGCTGCGACAGATCGAGGTAGATCACGAGTACGCGATGCGCCCCGACGCCTTGCGTCGCGCGCTGGAGGCCGATCGCGCGGCAGGGCTGGTTCCGGCGTGCGTGGTTGCAACAATCGGGACCACCGGCTCCACTGCGATCGATCCGCTCGCCGAGATTGCGGCGATCTGCAAAGAGTTCGGCGTGTGGTTGCATGTAGACGCGGCGCTCGCCGGTACCGCGATGGTGCTCCCGGACCTGCGCCGCTTCCAGCAGGGCGTGGAGCATGTCGATTCCTATACCTTCAACCCTCACAAATGGATGTTTACCAACTTCGACTGTTCGGCCTATTTCGTGCGCGATCCTGCCACGCTTACGCGTACCTTCGAGATACACCCCGAGTACCTCAAGACCAAAGAAGGTACCGCAGTTAACAACTACCGCGACTGGGGCGTTCAGCTCGGGCGGCGGTTCCGGGCGTTGAAGCTATGGTTCGTGATCCGCAGCTACGGTGTTTCCGGTCTTCAACGCGTGATCCGCGATCACCTCGAGCTTGCGCAGTGGGTGCGGTCCGAGGTTGAAGCCTCTCCCGAGTTCGAGCTATTGGCGCCGGTGCCGTTGAATACCGTGTGCCTGCGCTACCGGCCGGATCCGGCGGCTCCGCTTGAGGAGATCAACCGGCTGAACGCCGAGATCATGGAACGCATCAACGCCGGCGGTAAGGCGTATTTCACGCACACCAAGCTCGACGGGCGGTTCACGATTCGCTTCGTGATCGGCCAAACCTACACCGCTCGCCGACACGTGGAGGCGGGCTGGCGCCTGTTGTGCGAAACCGCGCGTGCGGTTAAGCGCGAGCTCGGGTAGGGAGGCGCAGCTCGCCGGCGGGGCCGGCGGGGGTGGCCCGCAGCCGCGGGAGTGCGCGCACGGGGGGGCGTGCACGGGGGGGCCGCGGGGGCGCCGGGTTCAGCGGGTGAAGAGCCGGATGGTGTTTCCTCCGGCGCGCTTGGCCGCGTACATCGCGCGGTCGGCTCCGGCCGCGAGCTCCGAGGAGCCGGCGGCATGCTCGGGATAGATCGCGACTCCGATGCTCGCGGTGATCTCCACCCGCTCTCCCTCAACAGAGAGCGGGCGAGACATCTCGGAGCCGAGCTTGTGCGCCACCGCGAGCGCGGCCTCGGTGTCTTCCACCACCGGCAACAGCACAACGAACTCGTCGCCGCCCATGCGGCCGACGGTATCCGAGGTTCGCACCGCGCCTACCATGCGCGCGCTGATCTCGGCGAGGACCTCATCGCCTGCTGCGTGTCCGTGCGAATCGTTGACCGGCTTGAAGTTATCGAGGTCGACAAACATCAACGCAACGCGGTCGCCGGTGCGTTCGGCGATCCCGAGCGCTTGCTGAGTGCGGTCGGCAAACAACACGCGGTTCGGCAGCCCGGTGAGCGCATCGTGTTGCGCCAGGTGCCGGAGGCGTTGCTCGCCCGCGCGCAACTCTTCCACGATATGCGACCGCTCGATGAAGCCGGCTTCGAGCGCCTTGGTCGCGCGAATCTGCCTCGCGCTCAACGCCGCGATGATCGCAAGAAGCGCGTATAACGGCACCGCGATGAAGACCGCGCGGCGACGCTCGGCCCGCCTGAACTCCGCGACCGCGGCTGCGGTAGGGGCAAAATCCTCGGTCACCACCACGGTGAGAGCCCAACGCTCGAGGCGACGAACCGTGACGATGCGTTGCGTACCGTTCAGCGGCGAACCCGCGAGGAAACTGAGCGCTGGGTCGGCGTGAGGGCCGTCGCGCAACGCCAAGGCGGTGATTGTGCCCGAGTCTTGCGGGTCGTCGGCCTGCGGCGTTCGAAATACCAAGTCGCCGCTCGGTGTGAACACTCCCACCGAGATGCCGGCGATATCGTTCGCGGCCCCCACGGCTTCACCGAACAGCGTGGCGCTGATCACCGCAGTGACCGCTCCCGCGGCGTCGGCGCTTGCGCCCGGCACCGGTCTGCTGAGAGTCATGCAACGGTGTTGCGACGGGGGAGTAGCGGAAAACGGTTCCGAGAGGTGCGCGCGGTCAGTTGGGTCTGCTTCAAATACCGCCAAGCTTGTGTAATGCGCGCTCGGCCGGCAGCCGTTACGGTACACCCCGATCAAGGTCTCGTCTTCGGCGTTGAGTATCTCGAAGCCGATCAGCAGCGGGTTGTACTCAAGCACCCGGTGCATTACGGCTTCCATGTTGCCGGCCGAGTCGTGGTTGCGCCACGGAACCGCCGGCAGCGCCCGCAGCCACTTGATGGTGCGGTCGAGCTCCTCGAGCTTTGCCTCTACCAGGGCTCCTTGGGTCACGGCCAGCGCCTCGGTGCGGTCGCGAGCATCGTTGTAGCGCTCTTGTGCGTAACGTTGCACGGCAAGCGCATACCGCCCCGCGAGGACCGATGCCAAGGCTGCGGCCATCAGCACCGCCGCAACCGCGAACAGTATCTTCGGCGGCTCGCGTTCGCTGGGTAGGCCGGTTCGTCGCTCGCGCCGTCGTAGCACCGTTACGCTCTCCTGGTGAGTAAGGACCCTCATTATACTACGACCAGGCGCCCGCGGTGAGAAAAACATTTCGATTGTCCGTTCGGCGCAAGCGGCGCTATACTATCAGCATGTTCGTTGTCCCCGGGGCGACGGCCGCTGCGCGGCATGCCGTCCTCGGGCCTGGGGGCGCGATGAACCGCTCGCCGGTACACCACCAGCCGCTCATTCACTTCGTTTCGAACGCGTCTATCGCTTTGCTCGTGCTTGTGCTGCCTGTTCTGCTCTT
>PUOW01000410.1 GCA_003552185.1 Spirochaetaceae bacterium | reverse complement strand
TGCTCGGCATCCTCAATCAAGGCCGGCACCCAGTCGAGATGCTGCTCAAGAAAGGTGCGCTGCATCTGCGGCTCGGCCTCCTCAACCAGCGCTCCCATGAACTCGAGCTCCAGAACCAAGTGGTCGGGAGAGTCGGCGTACCCGTGCGGCAGCTCGAACCCAATCTCTCGATAGAGCCGGTAGAGGTGATGCGCCGGGTCGCCCAGCAGCAGGCCTTTCTCGCGCGCGAACGGCATCTCACAACTCGGGTCGCTGGTCCAGGCCTTGTGTACCGACTCAATCAGGAGCAGCCGCGGACCGGCGGGCGCGTGCGCCTGTTTGTAGAGAGCACTCCATTCTTCAAACTGCGGGAACGCGCCGGGCGTCCAGGCCGGCGGAACCTCGAGGATGCCGCCTCGCCCCGGAGCCGCGCTCACGATCTCGGCCGGACGCCCGGCGAGAATCTCGTCGTAGATCGATCGCTCCGGCGGCTGCAGCAGACTGCTGAACATGCTGTAGACCGCGCCGATTGCTTGTTGCGTGCTCATTTGGCCTTGCCTTGTCGGGGAAGTGTTGTACTCACGTAACGTCTGTGCACAGCCGATCTCGGCCGCACACACGCACAAAAAGGCGGCCACGGGTACGCGCGTGGCACCCGTGGCCGTGGTAAGCCGATGCCATAAGCCGACCGTGATACGCCGGCGGCCTCGGCTACAGACCGTTTAGAGCTCGAAGCTCGGGTCGCCGTAGATCATACGATCGCCGGTGTAGTCTTGGATGCCGCCCACATTGTACACCTTGGTGTACCCAATGGACTCGAGCGCTTCTTTGATGTATCCCGAGCGTGCCCCGCTCTGGCACATCAAAAACAGCTCGCGGTCTTTGTCGCCGAAGATGTCTTCGAGCATGAACTCGTCGATGACGTTCTCGGCGCGGAAGTTCCAGTCGTCGTGGCGCTCGACCGCGCGGTCTTCAAGAAACTCGAAAAACGAGATCACCGTGAACCCGTCGATATAGCCGTCGGTGTACTGCTGCTCGATGTTGCGGAAATCGACGTACTTGGCACCCGGGCGATCCATGAAATCGTCGATGTTGTCCATCGTGACGCCGTCGGCCGGAACGGCTTTCGCGCCCTGCCAGGTTCCGTCGCCCGCGATCAGGTTCGCGCCCTCGTAGTCGTCGAACCCGCCGGCATTGATGAGGTTGGTCCAGCCGAGGTACTCAAGCGCCTCGAATACGTACGCCGAACGGATGCCGAGGCGGCAGATACCGACGATGGTCTGGTCCTTTGGGCCGAACAGGCGCTCGAGCTTGGCTTCGTCGATGATGTCGTCGGGTGAGAAGTTCCACTCGTCGTTGCGTACCAGCGCGCGACCCTCGAGATAATCGAAGAACGGCACGATCTCGAAGCCTGCAATGTAGCCGGCGCGCATCGCATCGTCGTAGTTCCGAAAATCGATGAAGCGCACGTCGTCGGCGATGAGGTAGTCGTCGATATTCTCCATCGTAATCTCGGTGTCGGGGCTTACGCGCGTCTCGGGCGCGGTGGCGCAGCCGACCACTGCAACGACGACAAACACGATTCCCAGCACTGTGAGTGCTCTTTTCATTCTGTTTCCCCCTTTGTGCGGTGCGGCGGACGCAGCCGGCGGCGATCGACGGGCCGATGCGGCCTTCGAATACGCTCCGCACCTCTCGAATAGGTTACGTAGTGTGTTCAGCATCTTTATCCGAATGAATACTGATTTCGTGCAGTTTATATCGGATCATCGAGGATTGCAAGCATAAATTGCCGATAGGCAACGTAGTCATCTGCTTAGATTACCAAATACGAATTTACAGTTGCGTTCCATTCACTTAGCATGTATGCTATCGATAAAACTATAGATAGCTTTTGCGTCCGCGCGCGGATCGGTTCGTCAACACGAATGATACCCAGCGACAATGAAGGAGTAAGGTGAATGTCCAGTATAACTCGTAGAGAGTTTATCAAGATCTCAAGCGTCGCCGGCGCGGCCACGGCGTTCGCGGCTGCGTGCGCAAGCGCCCCTGAGGCGCCGCCGGAGGAAGCGCCGATAGCCGAGCCGGCCGAGCAGGAACCGAAAGAGCCGGTCCGGATGGCACTTTTGATGGACAACAGTCTCTGCGTGAACTGCCAGTCATGCCGGCTGGCGTGCCAGAACGAGAACAACCTACCGGTAAACGAACGCTACATTAGGTTCGACTACGTAGACACCGGCAGCTTCCCGAACGTGCAGCACCATGTAAACCGCCACAGCTGTCAGCACTGCAACACCGCCCCGTGCGTAGAGGTCTGCCCGGTCGACGCGCTGTACAAGGGCGCGGAAGGCTTCACGCACACCGAGTTCGAGACCTGTATCGGCTGCGGCGCGTGCCTCTCGGTCTGCCCGTTTGAGGTTCCGGTTATCTCGCAGGAACCGGAGACCGGTGCGCCGAAGATGTACAAATGCAACGCCTGCAAGCATCTGATTGTGGACGGCGGAGTGCCTGCCTGCGCCACCACCTGTATCACCGACGCGGTGGATTACGGCCCGTGGGACGAGATGCTCAAGAAGGCCGAGGATCGAGTAGCGGCGCTGCGCCAACGCTACCCGGATGCAGCGGTATACGGCGAGACCCAACAGAACGGTCTGGGACTACTGTTGGTACTGCGCACGCCGGCCGAAGACTATCCGCACCTCGTGTAGGGCGCAAACTAGGGAGACCACGATATGGGAATGGATCGAAGAACATTCTTTAAGCGCAGCGCCGGAGTGGCGCTCGCGGCCGGCGCGCTCGGCGCGCTCGATATGAAAGCCTGGGCACAAACCGTGAAAGACGCCCCGGTAGATAAGAAACCCTCGCTCTGCAACATGTGCACCAGCGAGTGCGGCATGCACATCCATGTGAAGAACGGACGGCCCTGGAAGGTAACCGGTCACCCCGATCACCCAACCAGCAACGGCAAGCTCTGCCCCCGCGCGCACGCCGGGCTACACTGGATCTACGACCCGGCTCGGGTCAAGGCTCCGCTCAAGCGCGTGGGCGAGTGGGAGTTCGAGGAAATCAGCTGGGAGCAGGCTACCGACGAGATCGCCGAGAAGATGCGCGAGATCATCGACGAGCACGGTACCGAGGCGGTGTTCGGCGCTCAGTATCCGCGCGCTACCGGTAACGTATATCTCCCCCGCCTCATGCACGCGCTCGGAGTGAGCACGGTTCAAACGCACGAAGCCACCTGCCAGGCAGGACGCCGAATCGGGCTTTCCGAGACGATGGGCGCGGCGTTCGACGCCGACTGGGCCAACGCCGATTATCTGCTGTTCATCGGGCGAAACATGGGCGAGGCGATTCGTACCGCCACCGCCGGCGCGTTCGCGAAAGCGATTGAGCGTGGCGCCAAGGTAGTGTGCGTAGACCCGCGCTTGAGTCAAAGCGCCGCGATCACCGAATGGGTACCGATCAAGCCCGGCACCGACCTCGCGTTGCTTCTTGCAATCTCAAACGTGCTGGTCACCGAGAACCTCTTCGACCGCAACTTTATCTCGAATCATACCAACGGCTTTGTGCCGTTCCGACGCCATATCGCCGAGTACACACCCGAATGGGCCGAGGAGATCACCCAGATTCCGGCCGAGAAGATTCGCGAGATTGCCCAGGACATGGCGGCCGCGGCTCCGCACTGCGCGGTCGACACCGGCTGGAAGGCCGCGGTCGGCTCGTGCTACGCCAACAGCACCGACACCGCTCGCGCGGTGGCGTACGTCAACGGCTTGCTCGGCAATATTGGGCAGCGCGGCGGCATTAGCGTACCACCGGGCGTAATTCTCGGCGAGCCGAATTTCGCAGCCCCCTCGGCCCCCGACGCGCCGCGTAACGACGGTGCCGGTACCGATTTTCCGCTTGCCTCCCCCGACTCGGGGCTTCCTCATGTCACGATGGAGCGCGCGCAGGAAGGCCGCGTAAAGGCCGGATTCATTCGCCATTTCAACCCGGTGCGCTCGTTTCCGAACTACGACCACATGCGCGCCGGCATGCAGGCGCTCGATCTGCTTGTAGTGTGCGAAACGCACATGTCCGAAACCGCGATCGAGGCGCACTACATTCTCCCGGAGCCGAGCTTTGCGGAGCGCGAAGAGGTGCTGAGCGCGGTAGGCCCGACGGTTGCAATGCGCACCAAAGCGATAGATAAGGTGCACCCCGAGACCAAGAGCTTCGACGAGATCGTCACGATGCTGGCCGAGAAACTCGGCGTCGGCGAGTACTTCGCGTTCACGCTCGACGACTGGAACGAAGCGCTTCTCGCCGAGCAGCCGGTTACCCTCGCTGAACTCAAGGAGGCCGGCACGCTCCCCGCCGAGGTTTCGGACGAGCCGGTGCTTCCGGCCGGCTGCGGCACCTTGGTGCCGCCGGAGGAACAGGCGCCGAAAACCAAACCGCGCGCGTTCCTCGCTTCTACCGGCGGCGACCTCGAACCGGTCCCACAGTTGTTCACGCGCTCGGGGCGCTTCGAGTTCTATAGCCGCCAGTTTGAACAGGCGGGGTTTGATCCGATCGCAAGCTGGTACGAGCCCAAGACCGGGCTCGAGCTCGGCGGAAACCGCTTCCGCGTGGTTCACGGCAAGCAGGCGTATCACTCGCACGCGGCCACCAATAACATCAAGATCCTGGCGGAGCTCACCAAGGACTACGAGGCCAACCGCGTCTGGATGAACGCGTCGCGCGCCGAGGAGCTTGGTCTTTCCGAGAACGACACCATTCGGTTACGTGCCGACAACGGGCGCACCGGTGAAGCGCGCATAAAGGTGACCGAGCGCATACACCCGGATATGCTGTTCGCGCCGGCCGGTTACGGCAACCGCACACCGTACTACGAAATCTCAAAGGAGCTTGGCGGCTTCAATCCGCACGACATCGCCGACTACCAGAAGGAGCCGATCTCGGGGCACACCATGATGAACGAACTCATCGTGGAGGTTGAGCCGGCGTAGGCCGCCTCAGGCGTCTCACAGCGCCCCAACGGCGCGCTGAGACATGAGTTCAACGCAATCACACGCGGCCGGCGCCCCTCAGAGGGCGCCGGCCGCTTCTGTTTTGTGCGGTTCAATGAGCTCGCCTATCACGGTAAGCGGCGCGCGCACCTCGCGCGATAGACGCTCGAGCGCCTCGGCTCCGGCAATCGAGAACACCACACAACTAGAAGGGCCGCCCGACTGATCCTCCAACAGCATCGAACTGCGCCCCCGAAACGCAAGCCCGCCGATACGCGAGAGCTCCCCGCGTTCAAACGCTACGCCCTTCGAGCCCACCGGCACAACGTCATGCACCGCCTCCTCGGCGCGAATGCGGAGCAGATCCCCAACACCGAGTATCTCGGAATCGTTCGGAGACAGGTGAACCCATGGTCCACACTTTGGAACACCCGCGACCGCAACGAGATCGCCCGGGCGAGACGAGCCCACGCGCAACGCCGCGCGCGTCACAACACCGAGGATCGTGACGCCAAGGCCCGATTGCACCGTTGCAACGTTTTCCTCGCTCCGGGTGCGGATCGGGAGATCGGGATAGCCGGCCTCGCGCGCAAGCGTCTGCATACCGAGACGATAGGCTTCGCCGATCGGATCCATCTCCACCGAGAACGAGCCGACCATCATGATCGGGCGCCCCCCGGCGCACAGCACCTCGAGCATCGCGACGCGAGCGGTGAAGTAGCCGGTCATCCAGGGATGCATCCGCACCGCGTCTTGAGGCTTATTTCCGATTCCGCCGCTGGAGTCGGACGCGACCAGCAGCGCCATCTCGTCTGCAACCCAGACCGCGCTAAGATCACGAAGTTGCTCGCTCACCGTGCCGGCCTGTATCTCGCCGGCCCATAGCATCGATAGGTAATCCATATAGTAACTTCTGCCGATAGTTTTGCGAGTGATAAGCTCGACGCGTTGCGACAAGTTATCTGCTGTTCGTTAATTTTACCAGGTAACGCGTGATAAATCAAATCACTCTATCTAGTGCTTTCTATCTAGGGTTTTATCGGGAGTCTCTCACAACTCGACACCGGATTCTCGCACCGCCGCGACAACTTCACCGGCCCCGATACGCGCAAGCCGTCGATACCTCGCACCGAGCCATGACGCGATACTACGCATATCGGTGCGACGGTATATGGCGGCCGAAAAACCGCCCGGGCCCGGGCGCGCGATCTCCTGCGCTCCGGTATCGAGACAGACGGTCGGTATCTCGCGCGCGCGAATCCGGCGCGCGATCGTACGCAACTCGCTCAGGCTGTCTGCTCCGGGTTGCATCGGCACGTTCGCCTCCCCGTCCGATACTATCACCATCACCGGCTGCAGATCACGATTGCGTCCGCGCTCTCGATCGATCAGCTCCACCGCTCGCAGCAACCCGTGCGCAAACGGGGTAGGCCCCCCAACCTTAACTCGCCTGAGCTTACGGTACGCGAGTGTTACGCTCCCGGTGGGCGCGAGCGCAACCTCGGCGTCGTCGCCACGAAACGTAACAAGCGCAACCGTGTCACGGCGTCGGTAGGCGGTGTTCAGGATCGAGAGAATTGCTCCCTTGGCGGCGCCGATTCTCTCGCGAGCGTGCATTGAGTCGGAGGCGTCGAGCACAAACACCACAAGCGTCGCCGCCGGAACCACTCGCTGATGGCGTCTTAGATCCTGCGCCGTGAGCCGCACCGCCGGCGCCCCCCCGTCGCGCGAGGCCGTCCCGAACCCGCCCGCAGCCGAGGCGGCCGCAGCGGACGCACCCTGACGCAGCAGTGCGGCGCGCAGGGTAGCCGCAAACGAGATATCTCCACTGAGCTCATCGGGCTCGAGCGGCCGCGACCCAATCGAGCGCCCGCGTTCCGACGGGCTAAGCGTCGCCGACCTCCGCCCCGCTGCCTGTCCACCTGCGCTCAGCGAGACAATCTCGGGCTCTATCTCGACCGCGAGCTCGTGTTCGGCCGCTATCGAGCGCTCGAGAGTTTTTTTTTGAGATGAGAGAACAATAGGCTCCCGGCCGCGGCTGCGCCGGGCACCTGGGCATCCTCTTCCTGGACCTCGAGAACGCCGCTTTGCGACTGCCGTCCGTTACCGTGCGCGCTTTCGGTGGCCGAGTCGGCACCCCCGCCCGTCTCGCCGGCGTCGGCCGCTCCGGCCGAGCTCACTCCGTCGTTCTGCGAGGCGTCGTGCCGGTTCTCGAGCGTGCCGCGGATCACTTGATCGACCTGTTCCTCGATATCGCCTCCGAGCTGCAGCGGCATACTGCGCAACCGATGAGGAAGCACGAAGCGCGCCGCCTCGCCGAGCTCGGCCGTCGTGACACGCGGCTTTTCGGTCAGCGCCGCAAGCGCCCGCGCCGCCTTCGCTATCGCAAGCTCGGCGCGGTGCCCGTGGACCTCAGCATCTACCGCCATCTCGACGATCTTCCCCCATACGTCCTCAGGGAGCTCGACCGAGTGCAGCGCGTCGCGCGCAGAAGCGATATGCTGAGCCAAGGCACGCTCCTGCGGCGCCCAGGCCGCGGCGAACTGTGCCGGAGAGTCCTCGTACTCGAGGCGTCGACGCACCAACTCCTGACGTCGGCCGGTGTCGGACACTCCGGAGACCGTCACGCACATTCCAAAACGGTCGAGGAACTGCGGCCGCAACTCACCCTCTTCCGGGTTCATCGTGCCGATTAGCAAAAACTGAGCCGGGTGCGAGTGCGACACCCCTTCGCGTTCTACTCGGTTGACCCCGGAAGCCGCGGCGTCCAGCAATACGTCCACGAGGTGATCGGGTAGAAGGTTCACTTCATCGACGTACAGGATGCCGCGATTGGCCTGCGCCAGCAGCCCCGGCCGAAACCGAATCTCGCCGCGTTCCAGTGCAGCGTGCATGTCGAGACTCCCGACAACGCGATCCTCGCCGGCGCCCAGCGGCACCTCCACGAGCGGCACGGTAACGCGTTCGCGTTCGAAGCGCTCTCCGGCCTCGAAACGTTCGCGCAGCTCCTCGGTCATGAGCTCGGGATCATCGGGGTGTGAATGATACGGGCAGCCGGCGACCACCTCGATTTCCGGCATCAACGCGGCCAACGCGCGTGCCGCGGTGGACTTAGCGGTGCCCTTTTGCCCCTGTATCAACACCCCGCCGACGGCAGGATCCACAGCGGCTATCAGCAATGCGGTTTTCAATGCATCTTGATCGATAAGCGCGGAGAACGGATAATGTTTCATACTGTGAGCGAAAGATAGCGCCCGGACCGAGCCGGGTCAAGGACAAATGCAAGACAAATCGATGTACCCTTGATATAGTGAGGACGATATGGCTCAGATAGGGTTCGCCGAGTCCGGCGTACTGGCCGCGCTCACCGACGCCGATTCAGACACGCTCAACGAGCTTCCGTTCGGGGTGGTGAAGATGGATCTCGACGGTACGGTGCTCGAGTACAACCACGCCGAAGCGAAGCTCTCGGGCTTGTCACGCGAAAACGTAATCGGGCGCAATTTCTTCACGCAGGTTGCGCCGTGTACCAATAACTTCATGGTAGCCGAACGCTATCACCAAAACGATACACTGGATGAGACGATCGATTACGTCTTCACATACCGAATGCGTCCAACCGAGGTTCGTCTTCGTATGCTCAAGGATGCAACCCGAGCGGCACAGTTTCTCCTGGTTGAGCGCCTCTAACGCCGGCGTTCTCGTCGCGAGATCTTCACCACGGTAGCCGGCATGAGCACGCAACAGCAGCCCGATGAAACCGAAAAACTGCTGCAGTTTCTCTATCGTGCGCCCTTGGCGCTGCTCGAGATAGAGCCCGACGGAACCATCGTGATGCTGAACGCCCAGGCCTCGCAGTATCTCATGCCGCTGAGCACCGGTGGGCTCACGAACTTTTTCGAGGTTCTGCGACCGTTCGCGCCGGAGGTCGTGCATACCATCGAGGGGTTCGCGGCCGAAAGCGGTTCGGTCGTCTCGAATCAACGCATTGCGGTGCAGCCGCGCGGTGATGACGGGGCCTGGATGTATTTCTCGCTTACCGTTGAGAAGCTTGGCCACGGCAGTCTGATGGCGGCGCTCCTGGATGTAACACGCGTCGTAGAACAGGACGAGCGCGTGAAACTGGCGATTGAACAGGAAGCCGTTCAGCGTGGCAAGGCCGAGCTCGCGGTAAGCGTGCTGCACGACATCGGAAACGCCGTAACCGGGCTCGGTACGATCGTGGCCCGGTTGCTCGGTGCCGAGGAGTGGCGCGAGGAGCACGCGATTATGCGACTCGAGGAGCACCTCCGGGCGCATCTTCCCGGGCTCAACGAACTGCTCGGCGACGGTAAGGGCGAGGCGTTGATTCGCTACCTCGCAGAGATTCGGGTAGCGTTGCGCGAACGTGCCTCCGATCTCGAGGAATCGCACGCGCGCATGGCGCAGATCGTGACGCACATCTCCGAGATCCTCGCGTTGCAGCGGCGCTACGCCGAGGAAACACAAGCGCAGACGGAATCAACACACTGCGACGTGGTGCAGCTCATTGAGGACGCAATCTCGCTGCAAGCGGCAGGGCTCGAGAAACGCTCGATCACGCTCACGCGCGACTATCCCCGACACGCAATAGCGATTACCGCCGACCGCACCAAGCTCGTGCGCGTGTTCGTGAATCTCTTTCGCAACGCCTGCGAATCCTTTGATCGCAGATCGCTACGAAACGACGAAAACCGCATCGGTGTTGTCGTGACTCCGCTGACATCCGGTACGGTAGAGGTTACAATTCGGGACAACGGCGCCGGGTTTGAGCCGAACAAAGCGACCGAGATGCTCGAAAGTCATGCGAGCAGCAAGCGCTCCGGCGGCGGGCTCGGACTTCCGGCCTGTAAGCAGATCGTGGAGGCACACGGCGGAAGCTTGACGCTCGAGAGCACCGGCGAAAACCGCGGCGCAACCGCCACGGTACAACTTCCGACCGGCGCCGAAGCGGCCGACACCGAAGCACGAGGAACGAATGAACAGTGAGTCCTTTAACACACGCATCCTGATCGTCGACGACGAAGAAACGGTACGCGACAGCTTTCGCGAGATTCTGCGCCCGCGACGAAAGCAGTTCGCCGAGCTCGATCGAGCCGGCGCCGAGCTGTTCGGCGACTCGCACCGAGAGCGCCGCAGCCTCGATGTGTTTGATTTTGAGCTCGACGAAGCCGCCGACGGGCACCGCGCGATCGAGCTTGTGAAAGCCGCCGACGACGATGACCACCCGTACGCCGCGATCTTCGTGGATGTGCGCATGCCCGGCTGGGACGGGCTCGAGACGGTTCAGCATATACGTCGGTACGATCAGCGCGCCGAGATCATCTTCGTAACCGCGTACAGCGATTACACGATCGATGAGATTGTGGCTCAAGCCGGAGCGAACGTGGGATACCATACCAAACCGTTTGCGCCGGAAGAGATACGTCAGATCGCCACCAAAGCGGTGTACGACTGGAACAAGACGCGCAGCCTCGAGCAACTCATTCATATCATAACGCGCTTGCGCGGCGACCAGGTCGAGGTGCAGTCGCTTCTCAGTAACATCCTGCACCAAGTCACCGAGTTGATCGGCTCAACCTCGGCGCTCATCGCAACCGGCACACCCGAAACCGGGTATCGAAAACTCCTCGCGCTCGGCGCACTCGCCGACGACCAGCTCGCCTCTGAGTACCTGAGCGAGCTTCCGCCGCTGACCGATGGTCGTGTCTACCAAACCGAGCACAGCATCTATCTTCCGCTCCACAACTACAACATCGTCGCGCTGTTTGAAGGCGAGCGAGATCGGCTCAACAGCGATCGCCTGTACATGATACAGCTGTTCCTCGAGCAGGCGGCGCAGGTGGTGCAGAACGCCGAACTGCAGGAGCAGGTCTTGCGCCAAGAGAAGCTATCGGCGATCGGGCAAGCGGTGAGTATGATCGCGCACGATCTTCGCTCGCCGCTGAGCGGGGTCATCTCGTTGGTGGAGTTAATGGAGCGCACCGGCTACGATCAGCACGACCTCGAGCGTAGCTTCCGCGAGATCAAATCCGCGCTCCACAGCGTGATGGATATCGTAACGGATATTCTCGACTTCACCCGCAAGGGGGAGCTCTCGCGTAGCCTCATCTCCTCGAACGATCTGCTCGAGCAGGTTGAGGTAGGCCTGCGAGACACCTTCGCCCAGTACGGCATACAGTCTCGGGTTGAACGGAACGCGGCATTTACCTTTCTCGGCGACGACAGTAAGATGCGCCGTGTTCTCACGAACCTTGTGCGAAACGCGTGCGAAGCGATCGGTTCGCGCCGTAACGGTGACGCGCAGGTCACAATTCGAAGCGATTACGCGGACGGCTACGGCATCCTCCAGGTGGCCGACACCGGCCCGGGTATTCCGCAGGACGCGCTCGAGAATCTCTATGTCCCGTTTGCCGGCAGCAGCAAACAGCAAGGCACCGGTCTCGGGCTCGCGATCGTGGAGAGCTTTGTGAAGGCGCACGAGGGCTCGATAGCGGTTGATACCGGCGATCACGGCACCGTGTTTACGATTAGTATTCCGGCCGACCGCTCGGACCTCGCGGCCGATTAACTCGCGCCCGATTCACTCGAGGCCGATTAACTCGAGGCGCGCGCCCGAAAGATGAAGCCCGAAGGATGAAACATGATCGATACCCGACTCCGTCGCGGCAAGGAGCTCCTCCTCGCTCCGCTGGTGCGTCGCATGCCTCCGCTTTCCCCGATGGTGTTCACCGCGGCCTCGTTTGCATGTGGGGCGGCGACCGCGCTGTTCGCGTTCGCGGGCGCCGGCGGCGCCGCCGTTACCTCTTGGGTGCTTAGCCGCCTGTTCGACGGACTCGACGGCGAGCTCGCGCGCTACCGCAACCGACAGAGCGACCTCGGCGCGTATCTCGACCTCATCGGCGACATGATTCTCTACGCCGCGGTCGTGATCGCGATCACCGCGGCCTCGGAATCCGCTCCGTGGGCCGCCGCAACGGTACTGATGGCGAGTTTCTACGTTAACGCAGCCGGCTGGATGTTCTTGTCGGCTGTCCTGGTCAAGCGCGAGGTCAATCGCAAGGCTAGACGCGAGCACTCCGAGCGATACAACACTAGCCTACCGATGCCGTCCGGCCTCATTGAGGGGGGCGAAAGCGTGGTGTTTGTGCTGATCGCGCTGCTGTTGGACGCACAGCTCGCTGCCTTGTACATCGTTTTCGCGAGCTTAACCGCGATAACCGCGTTGCAGCGTATCGCCTGGGCCTACCGCAATCTACAAAAAGGGCCCCGGTCGCCGGCAACGCCTGCAACCGAAGCCCAAAGGGAGGTATCCTAATGCTCGGGGCTTTAGGCTGGTCGTATATCGATACTTATATATCTTTTATCTTTCCGTGTCAACCCTTCCGCGGGGCGCCCGCAGTTGGCCCCCTCCTGCACAGGCGCCGACAAGCCGCCGGCCTGCCGTCGGCAGGGGCTTGTACATTCCGCTGCTGCGTGTTCCAATCGATACCATGCTGCACGAAAAGCCGATTATTCATGCTGCCTTGTTCGACATGGACGGCCTGCTGTTCGACACCGAGCGCTTATCGCTCGAGCTGTGGAACACGGCCTCGGCGGAACACGGGTATGACGTACCGTCTGAGCTACTAAAGCGGCTCGTAGGACGAAGCGAGGCCGACAGCCGCGCGATCCTCTTTCAGGAGTTGGGCGAAAGCTTCCCGTACGAGCGGATCGTACACAGCTACGCCGAGATCGGACGTACGCGTGTGTTGCAGGAAGGAGTGCCGCGCAAGTCCGGTGTAGAGCGCTTGCTGGCGTACCTGGCCGAGCACAACCTCCCGCGAGCGGTGGCCACTTCCTCCCCACGTGTTACCGCTGAGTTCCTGCTTCGCGAAGCCGGGATCTACAGCCGCTTCCAGGAACTGATCACCGGCGATGATGTTTCCGAAAGCAAACCCGCTCCCGATATTTTTGAGCTCGCAGCCACGAAGCTCGGGGTGGAGCCGCAACATTGTGTGGTGTTCGAGGACTCCCCGGCCGGTATCCGCGCCGCGGCGGCGGCCGGCGCTTTGCCGGTGCTTGTACCGGACCTTCTGTCGCCTGATCACGAGATTATGGCTTTGTGCTTCGCGGTCTGCGCCGACCTCGACGAGGCGCGCGAGCTGCTCGCTACACGCACAAGCTTGGAAGCGATCGGCGCGCGCTGAGGAACGCTCGCTCGACCGCCCGCTCGCCACGCCGGCGCACTGCAGCGAGTTCGGCTACAGAACTCTCGTATCGGCGGTTACTCCATACGCGCCTGCAGTTCCGAGAAGAGCTCCGGGTCTTGCTGCACTGCGGTCGCAATCTTGTTGAAACGGTTGAGCTCGAGGCCTTCGGACTGTAAGGCGCTTTGCATATCGCTTTGCGCCTCCTGCTCGAGGCGCACGATCGTCTCGAGCAGATCCTGATACGCCTGCTGCTCGAGATCGTTGAGATCCGCCGGCATCGCAATTTGGGGGTTGAGCGCGGCCGAGTGGATCTCTTGAAACCGTCGCTCCTCGAGTTTGGAATCGCCGATCTGCACCTCGATACGCTCCTGGGCTCGGAGTTGAATTTCCTGCACGGCCGAGATCGCGTTGGCGAACCGGTTGAGCTCCACCTCGCTTACCTCGATTTCGAGTGTCTGTGCCGGCGCCGGTGCCTGAGCCGCTGCAGAGGCTATCGGCACAATCGCGATCACGAATGCCGAAATAATCGATACCAGCAACTGCTGCATAAGCTTCACACTACGCTCCTTGTGTTAGTATGCTTGTGTTGCAGTATAGTATAACGATAAGCTTGAAGAGGGTCGCCGGCGTTATTGGTTGTTTTGTAACGGCTTCTCCATCGGATCTTCGGGAAGCGGCTCCTCGAAATCACCTTCTACCGGTTCGCATGCGGCGAGCACCGCGACTACCGAGAGGGAGAGGACGAGCGTGAGTATCGTGCGCACGGTGTAGCCTCCTGTAGCGGGAAGGATAGCAAATGCAGTTCAACTCGGGGTGGCTGTTTTGCAAAGGTTGTGTAAAGATCGTGGTGAGCGACGTCATCGATGACGACGGCACACAGGACGACGTAGTATGATGGGCGAGAGAATGAGAATATCGGCGCTCCTTTTTTTTGTGCTGCTGCTTACCGTTCCGGCGTTCGGAGAGCGTCTGCCGAACATCAGAACCGAGCTTGAGGCGGATGGGCCGGCTTCGCATGTTCGGCTGTACCGCAGCGCCGACTCTGAACCCGAAACGCTCCTCGAACAGGCCTGGTTTGATCGCGACGGACGCGTAACGGAACGCGTCGCGTACGACGAAGGCGGTGAGTTCAATCGCCGGATACACTTCTCGTACAACGACGAAGGCGACCTCAGCGGGTGGGAAAGCCGCGATGTAGACGGCGAGCTGCAATGGCGGTACGTCTATCTATACGACGAGGAACGGCGCGTCACCCAAGAGGTCAGCTACGATTCAAGCGGGCAGATCGAGAGCACCGAGCTGTATTCCTATGACGAAGATCAGCTCGTTGAGGAAGCCGCCTACAGCGGTGACGGTCTGCCGAAATGGCGCAAGACCTACGATCACGACGAGCAGAGCGGGGCGGTTGATTGGGCGGTGTACTTCGAGGACGGCAGGCTTCTCAAGCGCGGCACGGAGTACCTTAACCCGGTCGGGCGCATCGTGCGCGAAAGGCTTCGTGACGAGCTCGAAGATACGTTCGAGGAGATCGCGTACTCCTACGACCGCGAAGGACGCGTAAGGCGCGCGCGAGTGAACGATGCCGACGGCCGCCTCAGGCGGGTGATGGAGTATGAGTACGACGAGCACGGCAACGTCACAAGAGAACTCGAACGCAACCCCGACGGCGAGACCGTCCACGAGAGGCGGGTGAGTTATCGTTACGACGAGCGTGGTAACTGGATAGAACGCTTCGAGACCGAGACCCAACAGGATCGCGGCGGCTCCGAAACTCGCCACACAACCCGGTTTCGCCGCGAGATCGAGTATCATAAAGACGAGTAGAGGGAAGAGCAGCGAACGCGTATGGCGAGGATATTCATCGTCGAAGACAACGAATTCATCCGCGAGGGCGTCACCGAGTACTTTCAGCTCGAAGAACATGAGGTGGTGGAGTTCGCGGGCGTTGAGGGCGTTATCGAGCGCATGGCGCTTACCCCTCCCGATCTGGTGATTCTCGATATCATGCTTCCCGACGGCAACGGGTTTCGAGTAGCGCGCGACATCCGAAAATCCTCGGATGTTCCGATCATCTTCCTTACCGCCAAGGAGGCGGAGGCCGACCGAATCACCGGGTTTGAGGTGGGAGCCGACGACTACGTCGTGAAACCGTTCTCGACAAAGGAACTCGTGATGCGAGCGAAGGCCTTGCTACGGCGCACACGCGGGGAGAGCTCCCTCGAGAGCGGCGCGTCGGGCAGTTGGCGTCACGGCTCCGATCGTCTTACGCTCGACGCGCAGCGCCATCAAGCGCTCATGAACGATGAGGAACTCAAACTGACCAGTAGCGAATGGGAGTTGCTATCCTATCTCGCGTTTCGCTCCGGGCAGGTCTTGTCGCGACGAGTACTACTCGGCGAGTGCCTCGATTACCTGCATGACGGCTCGACACGCACGGTTGACACTCATATCGCGAACCTCCGCAGCAAGCTTGGAACCCCCGACTGGATAGAAACTGTGCGTGGGTACGGCTATCGCTTCAACGGCACTCCTGAATTGGGGTCATGAAGACACTATTCGGTCAAACATTTGCCGCATTCCTGATCTCGTTGAGCCTCTTGTTGCTGGTGGTGGTCTCGTTGTTTCTCTTCGGGGTGCGACGCTCGATTCAAGACTGGAACGTCTACCGCGATCGAAGTCTTCAGGCCGTGATCGTGCCGCAGCTGCAGCGCGTGTATCGACAGGAGAACGAGCTTACCCGTGACTCGGTGCAGGAAGCGCTGTCGCGGTTCCTTACCGACAATCACTATGTCTACGTGCTGGGCCCCGACCGTGAACCGTTGTTTCTGTACTCGCGTGGCGAGAACATTATGATGGAGGGGGAGGAAGAGGTCGAGCGAATTCTTTCGGGGCTTGAGCGTTCGCGAGAGATGCAGCGCGCGGTCTTCGACAGCGAGCAACTCATCGCCTATATCTCGGCCGGCACTACCGGATTCCGGGGAGATGTGGCAAACATTCGGTTCTTGCGCTCGATGTTCACCACGGTCGGGATCGGTGTCGCCCTGTCGTTAATCGTGGCGCTTGTTGCCGCGCTCGTGTTTTCCTCTTACGTTTCGAATCAAGCGCGAGGACTTGCCAACGGCCTCCGGAGGCTTGCTTCCGGCGAGCGCCATGTCGATTTCCCCCGCCGCAGCTCACGCGAGCTGCGGACGATCGCGGCTTCCGCCGAAACCCTGCAGAGCCGGCTCGAGCAAGAGGAGCAGTTGCGCCGGCAATGGGCCGAGGATGTTGCGCATGACCTGCGCACGCCGATCGCGGCGCTCAAGACACAGTTCGAGGGTATGATGGAGGGCTACCTCAAACCGGGCCCCAAGCGACTCGAGGCGGTGTTCTCGGAGCTCCTGCGGCTCGAAGGGCTCGTAAACGACCTCCGCGAGCTCAACCGTATGGAGTCTCCCGAGATGTCGATCGAGACCAAGAACATAGCTGCCGCCGAGTTCGTTCAGGAGCTCGAGCGCACCTTCGAAGTTTTCGCCGGCAGCGAACAGGTGGCGTTCACGACCACGTACTCGGTAGAGCAGTTCCGGGGCGACGACCGCCTGCTGGTGCGCGGCGTCGGAAACGTACTGCAGAACGCGTTTCAGCACGTTGAGCCCGGCGGAGCCGTACGCTTCGAGCTGTACGCGCACAACGGACACACCGTGTTCGAGATCGCGAACACCGGCCGGATAGACGAGGACGAAATACCGCGCCTGTTCGACCGGCTTTACCGGGGACGTTCAGGAGCCACGCGCAGCGGCTCGGGGCTCGGGCTCTCGATCACCAAGGCGATCATGGAGCTTCACGACGGGTCGGTCGAGATCACCCAGCAAGCCGACACAACCTGTGTGCGGCTCCAGATACCGCAGCCGCCCCGATAGCTCCCGGGGCCCGACCACACCGACCACACCGACCGCGCTGCCGCGCTGATTTCGCTTGACGACGACGAGTCCGCCTCCTTAGCTTTACCACGGAGTGACATGAAGCGAAGCGAGCAGTACCCACCGCGGTTTCAGGAGCTGTTGCGAGTCAGCACGAAGCCGGTTTTGGCGAATTTCCGCGCCGAGTGGTGCGCCCCGTGCAAGAGCCTGGGGCCCGAGCTCACCAAGCTGGCGAACGAGTACAAGAATCGTCTCACGATCGTGCGAATCGATATCGATCGCCACCCGGAGATCGCGCAGGCCTTCGCGGTGCACAGCATCCCGACCATTCTCCTGTTCGACAAAGCGGAGATCCTGATGAGACTCGTAGGCGCGCACGACTACGAAACCCTGCGCCGCGAGGTTGACCGACACTGCCCACGCCGCAACGGCTCACACCTATAGCATCACGCCGGCCGAAAGGCGTTTCCCGGGGCGTCGGCACGCATCTGACAGCTCGGGCAGATGTGGGTAGAGCGCTGCGCAACCACAATTCGTGCGATCGCGGTTCCGCAGCGTTCGCACGGCAGGCCGGTTCGGCGAAACACGCGCAGATGGTTCTGATGACGCGCTCGCTCGCCGTCGCCGCTCGGTAGCACGAAGTTTGCCGTACCGTCGCCGAGACGCGTGCCGTTGTTCGCGATCGCGCGGCCCAACACCGTTTGTATAGCCGCCGAGAGTCGCTCGGTTTCCGAGGGCTCGAGGCTCGTTCCGAGACGTTGAGGGTGCAGCCCGGCTTCCCACAGCGCCTCGTCGACATAGATATTGCCGAGCCCTGCGAGTACGGTCTGATCGAGCAACAACGCCTTCAGTATCCGCCTTCGCGCTCGCAGCGCCTCGCCGAACACCGCCGAAGAGAAGCCCGGTCGGTTCGGCTCCGGCCCGAGCGCGCGCAGCTTCGCCGGCGGCGTATCGAGAAGCAGCACGCGTCCGAACTTGCGCGGGTCGTGAAATCGTAGCAGCCGTCCGTCGTCAAGCACGAACACCACCCGCTCATAGCCGCTCGGCGGGTCTTCCGCGTTGCTGATATAAAGCCGTCCGCTCATCCGCAGATGCACCAACAGCACCGCCGGCACCGTCGGCACCGCATCTGTGGACGCCGGCGGCCGAAGAAGCAACGGAAGCACGATGTACTTGCCGCGGCGGCCGGCACCACGGATCAACGCCCCGGCAATTGCGCCGAGAAACGCTTCGCGGTCGCCGCCCACGGTTCGTTCCCACTGCAGCCGGCACCCGCATATCCGGCGCCCGATCAGCCCTTGCTGCTTGAGAACGCGAACAACGGTGTCCACTTCCGGCAGCTCAGGCATCGTCCCTCACCGAATAACGTAGCGCACGCACGGAACCGGCGCCCTGCCTATAGATCACCGAGCTCGGCGATCCACGGTGGCTCGGCTCCGGCTCGCGAGCAGGTTACCGAGGCTACGCGCGCGGCAAACGAAAGTGTGTGCTCGAGCTCATCACGGGCGATCTCGCCGACCGCGCTCAGCGAGAGCTTATCGGCGCGCTGCAATCCCGCGAGCACCGCCCCTTGGAAGGAATCGCCCGCGCCGACGGTATCGACCACACCGGTAGCGGGTTCAACCGCCGGCACCTCCACCGTACCGGCCGAGCACACACCGGTAACCCCGTCGCCCCCCCGCGTCACGATCACCACCGGTGCGCCGAGTGCCACCGCTCGTTGCACCGCTTGTTCGTACGAGTCGTCGGGGTAGAGCCACGAAAGGTCGGCGTCGCTGAGCTTCAGTATCGTGCTGACCGAGGCCAAGCGCTCGAAGCGCTCGCGGAATTTGGCCGCGTCGTCAATCAACGCCGGTCGGATGTTGGGATCGAACGACAGCACGCGCCGGCCGTGTTCGCGTAGCACCAACTCGGTGATGGTGTCGCCGGCGGGCGGAAGCGCGAG
>PUOW01000087.1 GCA_003552185.1 Spirochaetaceae bacterium | reverse complement strand
AGCGGCCGTGGGCGAGCGCCCAGTGCGGGTGTGCGGCGGCGTGCTCGCGGTTGTGGTAGCGGCAGTCGGGGTTGGGGCAGAACTCGGCGGCGGAACTCGTGTTTGGGTCGTGATTTATGGCCTCTATGGTTTCCATGGGTTGTCCTCCTACTAAAGAACAACCGTAGTGGCGTGCGTATTGCTTCGCTTAACCGAGCAGAAACTGCAGTTTCCCGGTGGTTTTCGTCGTCCACAAGAGTCGTGTCAGTACTTACGGCTTCTGCCGGCTCAGCTTGAGCAGGGTCTCGCGGTAGAGCCCCTCTTTCTTGTGAAGCAGATCGATCGGAACCTGAAAGGCTTCCTCGATCTGCTCTTTGGCGGTGAGCTCAGCGGTGGGCCCCACGCGCACGGTGCCGGCTCCGCCGTCGCCGGCGGCTGCGGCGGCACCGCTGCCGTAAAACAGCGCGGTGTACTGCGAGTAGCGCCGCGTGAGTTCGAGCTCGTGCACCGAGTAATACACGCTCGTGCCGGTGCGCGCCGCAAAATCCGAGAGCATCTCGAACACGCGGTGCTTTTGGTGATCTTCGAGCGCGAACACCGGCTCGTCCAACATAATGATGCGCGAGCCGTACAGCAGGCTGAACGCAACGATCGCGCGCTGCAGTTCGCCTTTGCTCAGCTGTTGCGTGCGCTTGGCGAGCACCGGCTCGAGCTCGAGCGTGGCCTGAAGCTCGCGCAGGAACTGAGGCTTCTTGTCGCGATGGAAGCCGTTGTCGTACACAAACTCCATCAAGTCGCCGATTGAGTCTTCGGTCTCGAACTCCATGTTTTGATACACAAACGACACGACCTCGTTGCGGCGCTGCTCGAGCTCGTAATCGTCGTGCGCGCGCGCAAACCGCCGCGTGCTTTCGCCGAACAGCCTGACCTCGCCGGCCGCCGGGAAGAGCCGCGCTCCGGCGAGCAACAGCAACGTGGATTTGCCGCTGCCGTTCTGGCCTACGAGCGACACCACGCCGGCCGGCAGCTCGAGGTTCAACCCGGCG
The DNA here is from genome assembly GCA_003552185.1 of Spirochaetaceae bacterium. Classification (GTDB taxonomy): domain Bacteria; phylum Spirochaetota; class Spirochaetia; order DSM-27196; family SLAA01; genus B1Sed10-166. Next base: position 18,145 of record PUOW01000087.1, on the reverse strand, counting down.
AACACCTGCGTTACGTCCGCGGCCGCCTCGAGCTCAACCTCGGGTTGCACCCCGGGCTCGGGGTCGTGCGCGGTATAGAAGAAATCCACGTCCTGAAACACCACCGCCGGCTCGGCAGCCCCTTCGCGCGCGGCTCCTTCGCGCGCGGCCCCATCTCGCGCGCCGGCTCCTTCGCGCGCGGCGGTATCTCGCGCCGCATTGTCGTCCTTAGCCATTGTCGGTGCTCCTCTTGCTGCGATACTCCTCGATCTCGATCATGGGGGGGCGCTCGTCTTCGGTGAACGCAAACTCCACCGCCTCGTACTCCTCGTCGTGCGCTTGAAACTGCCGCAGCACCCGGTTGAGCTCCGGCAGACCGCCGATTACCCCAAGCGACTCGGCTCGCGAGAGAAAGGTCTGCATGATCGCGAACGACATGCGCCCTAAGCTCAGCGTAGGCTGATTGAAATGCACCCGCTGATCGAGATCGGTCTGGGCGAACGCCTCCATGCCCCAGCGCGTGTATACATCAAGAAGGTGCGAGGTCTCGACGCCGTACCCAATCGGGAACGGTATGGCCTCGAGCACCTCGCGGCGCACCGCGTACTCGCCCGAAAGCGGCTGAATGATCAGCGAGAGCTCCGGGAAGAACAGCGAGAACAGCGGGCGAATTAAGATCTCGGTAACGCGCCCACCGCCGCTCGGCCGCACGCCGCCGCTTGCCGCAAGCGGGCGGTCGTAGAACGCCTTCACGTACTTCACCTCCGGCCGGTACACCAGCGGCGCGACAAGACCGTACACAAAACGCGGGGGAATGTTCTTGATATCGGCATCGATATACACAATGATATCGCCCTTGAGCTGATAGATCGCCTTCCAGAGGTTCTCGCCCTTGCCGCGCTTGGGCTCGAGATGCGGCAGAAGATCCGAAGCGAGGTAGGTGTCGGCGCCGAAGGTGGCGGCCACCTCGAGCGTGCGGTCGGTGGAGCCTGAGTCTATCACCGCAATCTCGTCGAGCAGCGGATAGCGTTGCTGCAGCTCGCTGCGGAACACCACCACCTCCTTCCCGATGGTGGCCTCCTCGTTCAGCGTGGGAATGCAGAGCGAGATCGTGAGGCCGAGGCGCTCCTTTTCGTTGACCAGTTGCTGCAGATCGCGGAACTCGGAGTGGTGAAAGGTGTTGGACTTGATCCAGCCGTTACTCATGATCGCAGCACCCTTGATCTATTGCTTCGAGCAACCCAACCACCTGCGCCATGCCGGCGGCAAGCGGTTCGATATCGAGCCGCTCGTGCTCTTCGTCGAGATCCTCGGCGCTGGTGAGCCCCAAACGCACCGCCGGAATCCCGCGGTCTACAAACGCCGAAAGCTCGGCGGTACTCGGAGAGATGCGCGGCGGAAGCTCGAGCGCGGTGAGAATGTCGCGCGCGCGCTCCGGCAAGGGGTGCGAAAACTCGAGCCCACCCGGGCGGCGACGCGCAATAACCTCAAACTCGGCCTCGCCGCCGGCAAGCGACGCTACCTCGTGCGCGATGTTCGCGATTCTACGATGCAGTTCCTCGACGATCTCGCCCGAGTCGCTGCGAACCTCTATCTGGAGTTCGGCGTGCGTCGGAACCTTGCTGCCGGGGCCGCCGCCCTCTATCGAGCTAAACACCACCGCGGTGCGCGGCCGCCGCGGGAGCGGGATCTCGAGAATACGCGTGATGATATCGTTGAGGCTCACGATCGCGCCGCCGGCGCCGAAGCGCGTCCAGTCGTACTCATCGGGCAGCCGGTAACTGATGATGCCGCGGAGCATGCCGATCGAGGCGTAGCTCAAGCGCCCGAGCCGCACGCCCTCGAGGCACAACCCGAGATCGATCTGCTCATCGGTATTGTTGAGGAAAAACCGCGTGCCGCCGAGATCGCCCCTGCCGAGCGCCCTGGTGCTGCCCATGAAAATGAGGTTGCTGTTGAGTTCAACGCCGAGCGCGTTGAGTACAAGCGGCAGCGTCACGAGCGCGGCAACGCCGAGGCTGTTGTCGGCGAGCCCCACGCCGCTGACCGACCCGGGCTGTATCGTGACGGTGTGATCAAGGTTTTCGTCTACCGGAGTGTCTAGGTGCGCAACGAGCAGAATGTTACGCTCCCCGGTTTTCCCCGGAAGAATCCCGAGCGCATTGCCGCCTTCGTCGGTAGAGCAGCGCTCGAGCCGGTACTCGCTCAGACGGTCGAGCATCCAGTCTACCCGTCGCCGCTCGCCGAAGGTGGGCGACGGGATCTCGGCCACCATAACCAGGTTTGTGAGTAAGATATCCTCGAGCCGACGAATCTCGGCGGTATACTCGGGCACGCGCTCAAGAATGCGGGCAAAGCTCTCATCCATGCTTCTCTCCCTCACAAACTGCGTCCAGCTACCGCCAACACTATTCAAATTGCCTCGAAAATGCAATATCGTTACCCTGGATGGTCCTGAACTCCGCATTTCGCGTTGACGTAATCGCGGAGCAATTTTATGATAAAAAAGTAACTGATCGCGCGCAGCACCGTACTGGGCGCAACACACCAAAGCTTCAACGTGTGGGCACACGAACGCTTCAAAGGAGAACGCTACATGGCGAATCTGCAAACAAAGTACATGGGAATACCGCTCGCCAATCCGCTGGTGGTAGGGGCATGCAGCCTTACCGCGCATATGGACGCGATAAAGAAGATCGAGGAACACGGTGCCGGCGCGCTCGTGATTCAGTCGCTGTTCGAGGAACAGATTCAACTCGAGCGCTATCGTCACGACGAGGACCTCGTGATGTACGACGACTGGCACGCCGAGATGACCAACATATTTCCCGAGAAAGAACACTCCGGTCCCGAGGAGCACCTCATGTGGGTGCGCAAGGCCAAGGAGGCGGTCGGCATCCCGGTGATCGCGAGCCTCAACGCGGTGAACCCCGACAGCTGGGTTGAGTGGGCGCAGAAGCTCGCCGAAACCGGCGTAGACGGGCTCGAGCTCAACTTCTACGCGATGCCGGTGCATTTCGACCAGACCGCGCAAGACATCGAGCAGTCACAGGTAGAGACGCTTCGCAAGGTGGTGGACAAGGTGAAGCTCCCGGTTGCGGTGAAGCTGAGCCCTTACTACACTAGCCCGCTTGAGTTCATGAAGAAGCTCGACGCCACCGGCGTAAACGGCTTCGTGCTGTTTAACCGCCTGTTTCCCCCCAGCTTCGATATCGACAAAGAAACCGCCAACTTTCCGTTTAACCTTTCGCACTCAAGCGACCATCGCCTGGCGCTGCGCTTCGTAGGGCTGCTCGCCGACAACGTGAAGGCCTCGCTCTGCGCGTCCAACGGCATTCACTCCGGCAAGGACGCGATCGATGTGCTGCTCGCCGGCGCCGACGCGTTTCAGACCGTCAGCAGCCTCTACCAAAACTCGGTAGACCACATTCAGACGATTCTCAAGGAGATCGAAGACTGGATGCAGCGCAAAGGCTACTCCTCGCTCGAGGATTTCCGCGGCAAGCTGAGCGTAGAAAACACGCCCGACCGCTGGACCTACCGCCGCGCGCAGTACGTCCGGATGCTGCTGCGAAGCGACGAATACATCAAGCGACCGAAACTGGTATAACCCCACCGTGACAATCGAAAAGCACCACTACGGCTCTACCGCGGACGGCTCCGCGGTAGAGCTTTTTCTCATAGAAACCGAAACCGGGTACCGCCTCGCGCTCACGAACTTCGGCGCTCGCATCGTGTCGCTGCAAACGCCCGACCGCAACGGCGCAAGCGAGGAGATTACGCTCGGTTTCAAGGAGCTCGCGCCGTACCTCGAGCCCAACCCGTACTACGGGGCGACGGTAGGGCGCTACGCCAATCGCATTGCCGGCGGGAGCTTCCGGCTCGGCATGAAGACCGTTCGGCTGCACTGTAACGAGGGCGAGAACCACCTGCACGGTGGGCATCAGGGTTTCGATTCGCGCCTCTGGTCGGCCGAGCTTATCGGCGACAGCGAGGCCGCGGGAGTGCGGTTTGCGCGCGTGAGCCCCGACAAAGAGGAGCGCTACCCCGGCGCGCTCACGGTGGAGCTCGAGGTTACCCTCAGCGCCGAGGGCGAGCTCAGGCTCGTGTACACCGCCGCGACCACCAAAACCACGCCGGTGAACCTCACGAACCACGCCTACTTCAACCTCGGCGGCCCAAACTCTAAGAGCATCCTCGACCATCGCGTGGAGATAGACGCCGCGTACTACCTGCCGGTAGACGAGAACTCCATTCCTACCGGGGAGCTGCGCGAGGTGGCGGGCGGACCGTTTGATTTTCGCCGCTCTAAGGCCATTGGAGACGAGATAGACGCGGTATCCGGCGGGTACGATCACTGTTTTGTGTTCTCGCGCGAAGAGCCGGTGCGCGAGTTGCGCTCGGTGGCGCGGGTGTACGAGCCGGCAAGCGGTCGGCGCGTCGAGGTCTTGACCACAAAGCCGGGGATGCAGCTCTACAGCGGCAACAAGCTCGCGGGCAAGGCAGACAGGCACCGCAAAAAACTGCCGGCCCGCTCCGCGTTGTGCCTCGAAACTCAGCACTTTCCAAACGCGGTGAACGAGCCGGCGTTTCCACAACCGTTTCTCGAACCAAACGAAACCTACCGGCACGAGACGGTATACCGCTTCAGCGCCTCACGCTAAGCGCGGCGGGCGTTAACGTCCGGGCGCCTCGCGGGCGGGCCGCCGCGCGGGCGGGCGTTACTCGTCGTTCACAACCTCGTACTCGGCGTCCTCCACGGTCTCGCCGGCGGTGTCGGCGTCACGGCCGCCCGTCGCTCCGGGGTGCGCGCCGGCTGCTCCTTCTGCACCGTGCGCGCCGTGCGCGCCGGCCGAGCCGGTTGTGCCTGCGCCGCCGGTGCCGCTGGTGCCGCCCTGCGCACCCTCGTAGAGGTGCTCGGCGAGCTTGTGCGACTGCTGCTTGAGCGCCTCGGCGGCACGCTCAACCTCATCTACGTTTTGCCGCTCAATCGCCGACTTCAGCTCGCTGAGCGCGTTTTCGATCGCGCTGCGATCCTCCGGCGCAAGCTTGTCGCCGTGCTCGCGCAGCGAGTTCTCGGTGCTGTAGGCCAGCGAGTCGGCCTCGTTCATGGTCTCGGCGCGCTTGCGCGCAGCCTGATCCTCGGCCGCGTGTTGCTCGGCCTCGCGCACCATGCGCTCGATCTCTTGTTCGTCGAGCCCTGAGGACGACTCGATGCGAATGCGCTGCTCCTTGCCGGTGCCGAGGTCCTTGGCCGATACATGCACAATACCGTTGGAGTCGATATCGAAGCTCACCTCTATCTGCGGCACGCCTCGTGGCGCCGGCGGAATGCCTGTCAGCTCAAAGCGTCCGAGCGTGCGGTTCTGCGACGCCATCTCGCGCTCGCCCTGCAGCACATGCACCGTAACCGCGCTCTGGTTGTCCTCGGCGGTTGAGAAGACCTGGCTCTTGCGCGTCGGGATGGTGGTGTTGCGCTCGATCAGCTTGGTGAACACGCCCCCGAGCGTCTCTATACCGAGCGACAACGGCGTTACGTCGAGCAGCAATACGTCGTTTACGTCGCCGCTTAACACGCCCGCCTGTATCGCGGCGCCTACCGCCACCACCTCGTCGGGATTCACACCCTTGTGCGGGTCGCGCTTAAACAGATCCTTCACCACGCGCTGCACCGCCGGGATGCGCGTTGAGCCGCCTACCAGGATCACCTCATCGATATCCTCCGCCTTCAAACCGGCGTCCTTGAGCGCGCTCTCGCACGGCTCCACGGTGCGCTGCACGAGGTCGTCCACCAACTGCTCGAACTTCGCGCGCGTCAGGGTGTAGTTCAGGTGCTTCGGGCCCTGCGCGTCGGCGGTGATAAACGGCAGATTGATCTCGGTGCTCTGCGCACTCGAGAGCTCTTTCTTGGCGTTCTCGGCCGCTTCCTTGAGCCGCTGCAACGCCATGCGGTCCGACGCAAGATCTACCGCGTAATCGCTCTTGAAGCTCTGCACCAGCCAATCGATGATGCGCTGGTCGAAGTTGTCGCCCCCAAGGTGCGTATCGCCGTGGGTAGACTTCACCTCAAACACGTTGTCGCCGAGCTCGAGGATAGAGATATCAAACGTCCCTCCGCCGAAGTCGTACACCGCGATCGTCTGCTCGCCGGCCTTCTTGTCGAACCCGTAGGCGAGCGCCGCGGCGGTGGGCTCGTTCACGATGCGCTTCACCTCGAGCCCTGCTATGCGGCCCGCATCCTTGGTAGCCTGGCGCTGCGAGTCGTTGAAGTACGCCGGCACCGTGATGACCGCTTCCTGCACCTCTTCACCGAGGTAATCCTCGGCGGTTTGCTTCATCTTCTGCAGAATCGCGGCCGAGATCTCGGGCGGCGAAAACTGTTTCTCGCCGGCCTTTACGCGTACCTCGCCGTTCTCGCTGCGCGCCACGTGATACGGTACGCTCGCGATCTCGTTCTCTACCTCGTTGTAGCGGCGCCCCATGAAGCGCTTGATCGAGGTGATGGTGTTCTCGGGGTTGGTCACCATCTGGTTGCGCGCCGGCTGGCCCAACAGCCGCTCGCCTTTATTGGTGAAGGCCACCACCGACGGCGTGGTCCGGGCGCCTTCCGCGTTTTGAATCACCACCGGGTCACCGTGCTCCATGATTGCAACGCAGGAGTTGGTTGTTCCCAGATCGATTCCGATTGTTTTCGTTCCTTTAGCCATACTCGCCTCCTCCGCAAATCCGGGGGCTCACAAGGCCCCCGGGTCGCGCGAGTTCTTTATGTTATGTAATCGCTCTATGTAATCGCCGAGGCCGCGACGCGGCCGGCTCGCCGGGGTCGTCGACCCGCGCGACCGCCACGACCTTGCGCGTTGTTCAATCAGCCGGCGCAGCGCGCCGGCGCGGCGCGGTGCGGTGTCACACCGGCGCTCGCGCAAGCCGGGTTACCCCGCCTTGATCTCGATACGACGCGGCTTCACCGCTTCCTTTAGGTGCAGCGTCACCAACAGCACGCCGTTTTCAAGATTGGCCTCGATCTTGTCGCGGTCTACCGTATCGTCGACGGTATAGACCTGGCGGAAATCACCGCGGCGGCGTTCGCGCACCACGTTGCGCGCCTCTTTCGGTAGATCGCTGCGCTTGCCGTGGATCACGAGCTGATCGTCCTCGATGCGAACATCGAGATCGCTTTTGTCTACACCCGGCATCTCGAGCCGGAGGTACACTACTCCGCCTTCTTCCCATATGGTTCCTACCGGTCGAACGGTAGCGGTTTTTTCGAGTTCTTGGGTCGCCATGGTTCTCCTCCTTCGCTCCTCGTGCTTAGCTGCTCTTGATCTCGATGCGGCGCTGCTTCGCCTCATCACGCTTTGGAACGGTCACGGTCAGCACGCCGTTCTTGCTGGTGGCCTGCACCTTTTCGCTGTCCACTCCCTGCGGCAACGAGATCGTGCGCTGGAAGTTGCCGTACCAGATCTCGTCTCGATACAGCTTGCAGTCTTTCTCGCGGCGCTCCTCGCTGACCGGCGCTTTCTTCTCGCCCTTCAAGGTCAACACGTTCGCGGCAATCGTAAGCTCGATATCGTCCTCGTTGACTCCCGGCAGATCGCACAGCAGCTCAAAGCGGTCCTCGTACTCCACGATATCGACGCGCGGCGCGGCCGGTCGATCCAGCAGTCCGGGTCCGAGCTCGGCGGCTTCGGGGTCGAACAAGCGGTTGATCTCATCCTGCAGCCAGTCGAAGTACGACCCGGTTGTGCTCGGCGCTCCGTTCGGCATTCGCATCAGTCTCATGATATCCTCCTCATCGGTCTTGGTTGTTGTTGTTGCTACACCAACTAAGAAGCAAGAACGGTGCCAACTCGGTCGTCCGCTTCAATTACTTACATAATAACAACTTACATCTTAGCTCATCGGAGCTTGTTCCGCCGCGCGGGCCGACAAAATGAGTCAAAACTGCTCATCGGCCTCGAAAGGCATCCGCACTGAGTCTTTTTGACGCACCGCCGAACGCGCCGGCCGCTCGGCTGACGCAGAGTGATCCGCGTGCTATAGTGACGCCATGACGACGGTTGAGGAGCGCCTGCAGGCGCTGCGGCAGCAGATGCAACGGCACCGGATCGACGCCTACATTGTGTACGGCACCGATCCGCACCAAAGCGAGTACGTACCGGCGCATTGGCGCCAGCGCCACTGGCTCACCGGCTTCCACGGCTCGGCCGGCACCGCGGTGGTCACGCAGACCGAGGCGGCGCTCTGGACCGATTCGCGCTACTACCTCGAGGCCGAGGCGGCGCTCGCCGGTACGCCGTTTCGGCTGCAACGCTCCGACGAGCCGCAGACGCCCGGCATTCCGGCGTTTCTTCGCGAGCGCCTGAGCGCCGGCGCGCGCGTGGGCTCGGCGGCCGAGACCTTGTCGCTGCAGCAGTACCGCAGCCTCCGGCGCGAGCTCGAGCCGTACGATATTGTACTCACGCCCGCCGACGACCTGGTTGCGGCGGTCTGGCCCGAGCGCCCCGCTCTGCCGAGCGCGCCGGTATACGCGTTCTCGGCCGAGCGCGCCGGGCTCACGCGCGCCGAGAAGCTCGCGCACCTGCGCGCCGAGCTCGGCCGCATCGGCGCCGACGCGCTCTTGGTAACCGCGCTCGACGAGATCGCGTGGCTCCTAAACCTGCGCGGCGCCGACGTGCCGTACAACCCGGTGGCGCTTGCCTACCTTATCGTGAAGCCCGAGAGCGCAGAGCTGTTCATCGACGCCGAGAAGCTGCCGCCGGAGCTGGGCGAGGAGCTGTGCGCCGACGGCGTCTCCTGCCTGGGCTACCACGAGATCGCGCAGGCCGCGTCCGCGCTGGGCTCGCCTCAGGCGCCGGGCTCTTCGGAGGCCGGGGGCTCGCCGCAGGCGCGCGTCACGGTTGCAGCGGCCCCCGAGCAGATCAACATGCGCCTCGTGCAGGCGCTGCCCAACGAGGTGCGCCTCTTGGAGCACGCTTCTCCGGTGGCGCGCTTCAAGGCGGTGAAGAACCCGCGCGAGCTCACCCAGCTTCGCGCCTGCATGGTGAAGGACGGCGCGGTTATGGTGTCGTTTTTGTTTTGGGTGACCACCGCGCACGAAAACCGGCCGGTGAGCGAGCTCAGCGCCGCGGCGTACCTGCGGGAGCTTCGAGCCGCGCAGCCCGAGTTCGTGGAGGAGAGCTTTGCTCCGATCTCGGCCTTTGGCCCGCACGGTGCCGTCGTGCATTACAGCGCCGACGAGCAATCCGATCTCGCGCTCGAGCCCGACGGGCTCTACCTGGTGGACTCGGGCGGGCAGTATCTCGACGGCACCACCGACATCACTCGCACCGTCGCGATCGGCGAGCCGGGCGAGCGGATGCGCACCGAGTACACCGCGGTGCTGCAGGCGCATATCGCGCTCGCGAGCCTCAGCTTCCCGTACGGCACCACCGGCACGCAGCTCGATGCGGTTGCGCGCTCGGTGCTGTGGCGCCGGCATTGTACCTACGGACACGGCACCGGGCATGGAGTCGGCTTCTTTCTTAATGTGCACGAAGGTCCGCAACGGCTTTCGCCGCGCTACAACGGCGTAGCGCTCGAGCCGGGGATGGTGGTATCAAACGAACCGGGGCTGTACCGCGCCGGAGCCTACGGCATCAGGCTCGAGAACCTGGTGGCCGTTCGCGCCGACCGCGAGAACTCGTTCGGAAGCTTCCTATGCTTCGAGACGCTGACGCTTTGCCCGTTCGACCGGCGCTTGATAGACCCCGCGATGCTGAACGCCGAGGAGCGCGACTGGCTCAACCGCTACCACAGCCGCGTCTACGAGGCGCTGCAGCCGCACCTCTCGCCCCCGCAGCGCGTCTGGCTCGCCGAACAAACCGCCGCGCTGTAATAACTATGTTCATAGCGTCACATGCGTCGATTAGGTCAATTATATCGGCTATTTTTTATCGATTTTTTCATGAAAACTCTTGCATGGGACCGGAATACCTTTTATAGTCGGGATATACCGCATTCGTTGTGCGGCTTGGGTCTGTTATTTGGCAATCTGGTAATTCAATCCGGGTTTAGGGACGACGTGAACACGGATACGGTACAAAGACGCATCGGGCTTTTTCTTGCCGCCTCGGGCGGTGTTCTCGTGGTCATCAACGCCGGTCTCGTGGCGCAGGTACCGACCGAAGACACCGCGCTCGCGGTAGTAACACACCCGCGCATCGTTCGCCTTCTCGCCGCATCCGGAATACTACTGTTAACCGGCGTGGTGTGCGGCCACACTACTCGGGTTTTGCAGGTTGCAGCGCTCGTGGGCTTTGGGGCCACAAACAACCTTGCGATAAGCGGCCAGGGCGTGTTCGGCGTCGGGGTGTTGCTGCTCGCGGTGGTAATCGGCTACAAGTACGGCTTCCTCGAGCAGGGCCCTCGGCTCAAGATCGCAGCGCTCGGCGGCATCACGCTTCTGGGCTCGGTGCTCACCGCCGGCGCGTTCACAATCGATAACTTCCTACACTCGCTAAACTCCGCAACCTTCTTGATTATGTTCATCGTGGTGAGCGGAATTGCGTTCGACGAAGAACTGCGGCGCTTGAGCAGTTACAACGCCGAGCTCCGCGACGAGCTCAAGAAGTCCGAACAAGTGGTCAAGATCGCGCACAACACCGGCGGGCTTGTCCACAACCTCCGAAACGACCTCGGCTTGATCTACGCCAGCCTACAGGTTGCGCGCCTCACCGCCGACGATACCGACCACCTCGACGAGATCGAGTCGAAACTCGAGCGCCTCTCGGGCCGGGTAGACCGCATCATGTACGCGACCAAGTGCTCCGAGATACAAGACCTGCAGCATGTCGACCTCAATCATCTGCTTGCAGCGGTGGTGGAAGGGTTCCAGGTGGATCAGGATTTTCGCCGCAGCGTGAAGGTGGTCTATCATTTTTCGCAGAGCCTGCTGATTCGAGCGGTTCCGTCCGACCTCAGCCAGCTGTTCGAGAATCTCATTAGAAACGCCTACGAAGCGATCAAGGCCCAGGAAAGCGTGCTCAATCAGCGCGGCGAACTGGGGCGCATCACGGTGCGCACCGAGCAGCAAGGCGACGAGGTGTTTGCGGTTATAAGCGACAACGGCATCGGGATGGCCGATACCTCGATCGAGCAGTTTCGCGTCGGCCGTACGAGCAAATCCAACGGCAACGGCTACGGGATGGTCTACGTCATTGAAACCGTTAAGAAGTACGGCGGCGGGGTTGAGATTACCAGCAGTCCCGGTGTAGGCACCTCGGTGCGCGTGAGCTTCGGCTGCGCGGTCACGATTCCGTATACCTTCGCTCAGACCGTTCAAGAAACCCGTTAACCATCTCGAGCTTGGTGCTCTTCATCAGGCCGGTGAGCGAGACTTTGTAGAGGTGGGGGTTGATGATGCGCTTATAGGTATCGTCGAACCTACCGAGCTCCTCGGTAGCGTAGGCTTGTATCTCGGCAAGCGACGGAGCCGGGGAGAGGCGCTTGCCGTCCTTCATTTGGCAACGCAGTTGCGCTCGATACGCCTTCGGCAGCCGCATCGTAAAACGGCAAGAATCCACCTGCGGATGATAAAACACCAACTCGCCGCTCTCCGGGATGCGCTCGTGCTCAAACGCGATGAGATCGGCGATCGGGGCCCCGGCGGTATCGAAGAACCGATACACTTGCTTTACGCCGGGGTTCGTGGTCTTCGCCGGATGGTCCGAGAGCTTCATCGTTGGGCGTAGTTCGCCGTTGTACTGCTTTGCGGCGAGCTTATACACGCCGGTGAGCGATGAGTCGCACCCGCCGGTGACGAGATTGGTCCCTACTCCCCACATATCTACCGGAACATTACGCGACACGAGCTGATCGATGATCTCCTCGCTGAGCTCGTTCGAGACCGCGATCTTGGCCTCGGGTAGCCCGGCGGCGTCGAGCCCTTCGCGCACCTTGCGACTGAGATACTCGATATCGCCGCTGTCGAGCCGAATGCCGAACCCGTATCCGTTCGCCTGCAGGCGCTTGCCGACCTCTATCGCGTTCGGGAGGCCGCTGTTGAGCGTGTCGTAGGTATCGATCAGCAGCACCGTACGCTCGGGGTAGAGCTCGGCATAGGTCTCGAACGCCGTGCGCTCGTCTTCAAACGCCATAACCCAGGAATGCGCCATCGTGCCGCTGACCGGAATCTCGAACATGCGCCCCGCGAGCGTGTTGGAGGTGGCGGCCGCACCCCCGATAAAAGCCGCCCTACTGGCCGCGAGCGCGCCGTCCCACCCCTGCGCGCGCCGCAGACCGAACTCCACCACGCGCCCGTCGCCGGCAGCCGCTTTTACGCGCGCGGCCTTGGTCGCGATCAAGGTCTGGAAGTTGATGGTGTTCAGCACCATCCCCTCGATGATCTGCGCCTCTATCATGGTGGTATGCACGCGCAGCAGCGGCTCGAGCGGGAACACCACGCTACCTTCCGGCATGGCATAGAGCTCGCCGGTGAACGAAAACTCGCGCAGGTACTCCAGAAACGAGGGCTGAAACAGCCCGAGGCTCTCGAGGTACGCAATGTCCTCGTCCTCAAAGCGAAGGTTCTCGAGCTGGTCGAGCAAATCACCGAGCCCTGCAAACACCGAGAGGCTTCCCTGAAACGGCGGACGACGAAAGAACATGTCGAACACCGCCTTTTGATCCATCCCCTTTAGGAAGTACCCCTGCGCCATCGTGAGCTCGTACAGGTCGGTGAAAAGCGCCGAGCGATGAGCCCGCGCACGGTCCTGGGGCGTGGCGGCCATTCTACAGCTCCGCGGCCGCGCAGACGCGCGCACCGTGCGCGCGCATGGTATCGAGCGCGCGCGAGACCGAACCCTCGGGCTGATCCACGCCGCGTACGGCATCCTGCAGCACGCTTACCTCGTACCCGAGCCGCAGCGCGTCGGTCACCGAGAAGAACACGCAGACATCGGTCGCGATGCCGCACACCACCAGGTGCCGAATCCCGAGCCCCCGAAAGTAGCCGTCGAGGCCGGTTGGGGTGCTATGGTCGTTCTCGAAAAACGCCGAGTACGAATCGAGATCGGGCCGTGTCCCTTTATGAAGCACGAGATTGATCGGCTTTGGGTCGAGCTCGGGGTGAAACTCGGCCCCGGCATCGCCTTGCACGCAATGATCGGGCCATAGAATCTGTTCGCCGTACGATACCGAGACCGACTCGAACGGCTTCTTTCCGGCATGGCTCGAAGCAAACGATACGTGCCCGGCAGGGTGCCAGTCTTTTGTTGCAACCACCACCGAGAAACTCGGCGCAATCGCGTTAATTGCACCCACAATGTCATCGCCGCCTTCCACCGCGAGGCTTCCGCCCGGACAGAAATCGTTCTGCAGATCGACGATGATCAGCGCCTCGTGCTTCCCGCGTTCGCTCAAAGACATCGCTACTCCTCCCTGGGGCCCCATGATACCAGAAAGGCACAAGCGTGCAACCGGTTTTGTGGATGAGCGCGTAATGTGCGCGTAACGGCTTGACTTGCTTGGAGCATTATGGATACTATGAAGCTGCCTTTTACCCGAAATTAGACATCCTTTAAGCCCAAGCAGCACGAAAGGCACCGGTCGCCAGGCCGCCTATCGCTCACGTAACTCGAGGAGGCCCTCGTGCAATCCGGAACGCCGCTCGAACACACCCCCGCGCCGTCGGTGGAACTCGGGCAGGCCTTTGGCTCAACACCGGCATCAGCGCCGGCCCTCGAGGGGCCGGGCGCCGGCGAGGCCGCGGCCCGCGTGCTAGAGCAGTTCTGCGACGTTTTGTTACCGCCCGAACGCGCGCAGCAGGAGCTTCACGAGGTGGAAGCGCACCGCGAAGCGCTCTCCGCGGCGCTCCGGCGCGAGGTTGATTTCCGCGTCGCGGCGCTAGACTACTTCATGCACCGCAACCCCCGCCTGCAGAACCCGCGCGTCATTGAGCTCGAGCGGTTCCGCGAGTACGAGGTGCGCAGCACCGTAGACCCGCTTACCGGCGTGTATAATCGCCGCCACCTCGCGGAGGTGCTGCACCGCGAAACCAGCAGGGCACGGCGCTACCGCGGCACCTATGCGGTGCTGTTCTTTGATCTCGACAACTTCAAAACCGTGAACGACCACCACGGCCATCAACTTGGAGACGAGGTGCTCGCAACCTTCGCCACGATTCTGCACAAACACCTGCGCGACGAGGACGTAGCCGCGCGCTACGGCGGAGAGGAGTTCGTCGCGGTGCTGCCGGCCACCTCCGCCGGCGGTGCGGTTCGTGTCGCCGAGCGCATTCTCGCAGCCTGCCGCGCCGAGACGTTTCCCGGAGGGCTATCGGTTACCGCCTCGGCCGGCGCCGCCGAGTTCCCGCTCGACGGCGCCGCAGCCGCCGATGTGCTCGCGCAGGCCGACCGCCGCGTGTACTCCGCCAAGCTCGCCGGCAAAGACACCGCGGTAGGCCCCGATCAGGATCAACGCCGGTCGCCCCGCTACCACGCGCTCTGCCCGGCCACCGCCGGCTACAACGGCACGGTGGTCTCGGGCGCCACCCACGACGTCTCGCTCTACGGCGCTCGCCTCGCACTCGAGCAACCGCTACCGATCGGCGAGCAGGTTCGGGTGCGGGTCCAGGCCCCGCACACCGGAAACACCCACGAGGTCCGCGGCACGGTCGTCTGGAGCCACGATCTCGACCCGCCACCGTTTACCGCGGGCATCCACTGTCCGGACCCCCTCGCCGAGCTAACCGAGCTCGTCCGCCGGAGCCCCCAGGGCTGCAGCACCGCCGGTAGCGTGGGATCCGCCGACACCGCCGGCACCGCCGAGCCCGGCTTATAGTCGCCGTCGCCGGCGGCGATCGCCGGCTGCCCGCCGCCGCTCGCTTCGAGAGTTCTTGACTGCCTATATAGCCGGTGATATAACTGAGACTCATCGCATGGAGTGCTGCAAAATGCTACATTCGCATGTGCGCTGTAGCGCTGTTTTCGATTACAAAACCACCAGAGTGAGGAGTGAACACCGATGCGGGAAATCATGGGACACGCACCCGGGAGAGTGTACTTAGCGGTACTGGTGCTCTCGGTTATCGGCATGATGGCGTTTATCGTACGCGGTGGGCTCGAGACCGCCGCAGGCGAGGAGCCGTTTTTGCTGTTCGGTTGGATGACGATGTCGCTCACGATCGGCGCCCTGTTCGTGATTGTGTGGCTGATCGCGTACCTGATCTATTTCTTCTTCTTCTGGCCGTACCGCTAACGGCAGCAATCGGAGGGTTCCATGGCTTTTGAGATTACCGCGTTATCCGCGTTTGGACTAATCATCATCGCCCTCGCCGCGTACGGCTACAAGGTCTCGGCCAAAACCGCCGAGGACTACATGCTCGCCGGGCGCACCATCGGCGTTGTGGTGATGTTCTTCTTCGTGCTCTTTGCGATCTCCTCGAGCTGGACGTTCTACGGCTTCCCGGGGTTCCTGTACCTGCACGGCCCGGGCTACGTCTTCTTCATCTGGGGCTCGGTAGCGGGCTTCGCCGGCTTGTATATGTTTCTCGGCCCCCGGCTCTGGGCGCTCGCCAAGATTAACCGCTTCCTTTCGCCGGTCGAGGCCTTGGCCGAACGCTACGAGTCGAAGGGACTACGGATGGTGCTCGCGCTCAGTATCCTCGCGTTCATTGTGCCGTACGTCGGCATTCAGCCGCTCGGCGTGGGCGCGGGCTTTCAGGCGCTCACCGGGCTCCCCACAATCTGGGGCGCCGCCTACACCGTGGTTCTGCTTGTGGTGTTGGTGCTGCTCGGCGGCATGCGCATCGTCGCCTGGGTGAATATCTTCTTGGGCGCGGTGTACGTCACCGCGCTTCTCGGCTCGTTGATCTGGATTGTGCAGGCCGCGGTTCCCGGCGGGCTTCCGGGCGCGGCGCAGCGCGTAATGGAGATAGACCCCGAGCTTCTCAGCACTCCCGGCCCCTACGGCGAGTACACGCCGGTGTTGGTGGCCGGCACCTTTGTGGTGGGGCTGCTCGCGTTCAGCTGGCCGCACGTCGTAATCGGCGCGATGACCGCGCGCGACAAACACCTCTTTAAGTGGTTTCCGCTTTTGGTGTTTGTGTTCGGCGGGCTGTTCTTCTACATTATTCCGTTTATCTGGGGCTCGCTCGTGGCTCCCTCAATCATTCCGCCCGCGGAGCTCGCCGAGCAGGCCGCGCAGGCCGGAAGCACGCTCGAGATAGAGGCCGACCGGGTGGTTCAGACCATAATAACGCGAAACCTCCCGGCCTGGTTCGGCGTGTTTGTGCTGATGG
This sequence comes from Spirochaetaceae bacterium, assembly GCA_003552185.1. Taxonomy (GTDB): domain Bacteria; phylum Spirochaetota; class Spirochaetia; order DSM-27196; family SLAA01; genus B1Sed10-166. The sequence continues at coordinate 1,890 of PUOW01000087.1, read as the reverse complement.
GGGTCATCGCGGCGGCGGTCTCAACCGCGGCGGTGCAGCTCATGACCTCGAGCATCATCGTGGCGCGCGACGTGGTGCAGGGCATCTTCAAGCCCGACGCCTCCGACCGCCAGATCACCGCCTGGGCGCGCTGGTCTGTAATCGTGATCGTGGTGCTGAGCCTCACGGTTTCCATTCTCGATACCGGGCTGATGGCGCTCTACCTCACGGACGTCTCGATACCGGGCTTTGCGCAGTGGGCCCCGGCGCTGGTAGGTGGCCTGCTCTGGAAGCGCGGCACGCGCGAGGCCGCGATCGTCGCTACCTCGGTGGGCGTCATCTACCTCGCGCTCGGGCTCTTGATTACCCCGGGGGGAAGCCGCGTGTTGCTGTTTGATCTGCACCCGATTGTGCCGACACTCGCGCTCAACACGGTGGTGTATGTGGTGGTGAGCTTCCTGACCCCCGAGCCGAGCGAAGAGATTCAAACGCAGTTTTTCGACGAGGTCGACGAGTTCTTGCGTTCCGAGAGTTAGTTCGGAAAGTTAGTTCGGAGAGTGCCATGTCTGATACCTGGAGAATTATCTACAATCCTAAAGGCGATACCGCCGATATCCTCGCCTACCCCTCCGCCCTGGTGGAGGGGCGGATCTCGGGCAAATACCTGCTCTCGGGCGAGCAGTTGCCGAACTCCATGACGGTTCAGGGCGTGAAGCGCCGCGGCATCCTCGCCGGCGCCGACGTCAAGATAGACAAAGAGGCGGCCGCCAAGAACAACATCGATGTGGCCACCGCGGCGCGCGGCGGGCGGGGCTCGCCGCAGCCGTTCGGCTCAATGACGCTCTCGCAGCTCATGGCGAAAGGCTCGCGCAAGTTCAAAGCCCAAGACCGCGACCCCGACGAGCCCGCGGTGCTGTTGTACACATCCGGCACCACCGGCAAGCCGAAAGGCGTGATCCTCACGCACCGCAACTTCATAAACCAGTGCCGCGACAACGTGCAGGAGTTGCTCGCGCTCACCGAGAAAGACGTCATGATCGGCGTTCTGCCGCTGTTTCACGTCTACGGGCTCGCAAACGGGCTCATTTCGGCGGTGTATTTCGGCTGCGGGTTCTCGCTTATACCGCAGTACAGCCCGCAGACGCTGCTCGAGAACATCGGCAAGGTCAAGGCCACTATCCTGATCGCGATCCCGACGATGTATATGCACCTCGTGCAGCTCGCGCGCACGCGCAAATCGCTGATCCCCAAGACCCTGCGCTACTCGGTCTCGGGCGGGGCGCCGCTTCCGCGCAGCACCATGCAAGAGTTCGAGGAAACCTTCGACACCCAGATCAGCGAAGGTTACGGACTCACCGAGACAACCTCCTCGGTCTGCGTGAACCTCTCGGGCGAGGGCTACAAACCCGGCTCAATCGGGCGCGCCGCGAGCAAGGTCGAGATGAAGGTGTTCGACGACGACGGCAACGAGCTCGCACCCGGTGAGGTCGGCGAGATCGTGATCCGCGCCGGGGTGGTAACCCCGGGCTACTGGAACCTCCCGGAGGAGACTCAGGAGCTCCTGCGCGACGGCTGGCTGCACACCGGCGACCTCGGCTACAAGGACGAAGACGGCTACTTCTTCATCACCGACCGCAAAAAAGACCTCATCGTCCGCGGCGGGTTCAATATCTCGCCGCGCGAGATCGAGGAGGTGCTGTACACGCACCCCAAGATCAAAGACGCCGCGGTACTCGCGGTAGCCGACAAGCGCGAGCGCGAGGCGGTGAAGGCCTTTGTGGTGCCGGAAGACGATGCTGAGCTCACCGAGCGCGAGGTAATCGAGTACTGCACCCAAAACCTCTCGTCGTACAAGATACCGAAGATCGTGGAGCTCTGCGCAAGCGTCCCGAAAAGCGCCACCGGCAAGGT
>PUOW01000265.1 GCA_003552185.1 Spirochaetaceae bacterium | reverse complement strand
GTACCGCGCGCAGCGTGCGAAAGTTGATCGGTTTCGGGATGTAGAAATCCATCCCGAGATCGAGACACCGTTGCTTTTCGTCATCGAAGCTCCGTGCCGTAACCGCGACGATCAGAGGCTGTTCGTGATTGCGCTCTTCGGCTATGGCACGGATCTCGCGCGCTGCGTCGTAGCCGTCTTTCTCCGGCATCTGGATATCCATCAAAACGACCGCCGGCTGCTCGGCCTCGTAGAGACGCACCGCTGCCTCACCGTCGGCCGCTTGGTGCACCGTCGCCATCGGTAAGAACTTCGACACAAGCCTGCGACACAGGAGCGCGCTCAGCGCATCGTCCTCAGCTATTAGGACCGAGCAGGTCGCACGCGAAACCTCGACCGCGTGGGTGTCGGCCGGCCGCCCTTCCGAGGTGCCGGGCGTCGCGGCCGATGAGCGGCGCTCCACCAGCGACCGCATCGTCTCTGCAAGTTCGCTTACGCGAACCGGCTTCTCGAGAACCACGGCGGCGCCGAGTCCGGGCCCCTGAAGCCCCGCCACGGGATCACGCTCTGCCCGGCGCAGCTCGAGTATCTCGGGACGCGAGCCGAGTCGGTGCGCCGGCTCGGCCACACCGGCCGCAGACTCGAGATCTACAACCGCGAGCCGATACGGCCGCGTGGTGTTGAGCATCGCGAGGGCGGATCGCTCGTCGGCGGCGAGGTCCACCTCGAGCCCCCAAGCCTCCAGGATGGCCTGCAACACCGAGCGCGTCCGCTCGTTTGGGTCTACCACGAGCGCGGGCGAGAGCACACGAAACTCGTCGGGCGCGCTTTGGTCGCCGATATGGAGTCCTGATTCTCGATTAAGAAAACTCAGCGACAGTGAGAACCAGAATAGAGTACCGGCTCCCGGAGAACTTTCGAACTCGAGTGTGCTTCCCATTTGTTTCAAGAGCGTGTTTGCGATCGTCAAGCCGAGCCCGATCCCACCGTAGCGACGCGTTGCGGAGCTATCGGCTTGAGAGAAGGCTCGAAAGATTCTTTTCCGGGTCGCGTCGTCGATCCCGATGCCGGTATCGCGCACCGAGAAGGTGAACACCGCGGTATTTCGCGCGTAATCGATCTCCTCGACGAACGCACAGAGTTCCACCTCGCCGTCGCGTGTGAACTTCACGGCGTTGCTCAACAAATTGGTAAGAATCTGCTCGAGCCGTACGCCGTCTGTTTCTACGATCCGCGGCGTATCCGGCCCGATATTCACGATCAGCTCGAGACCCTTCTGGTGCGCGGCAACCGTTAATGCCTCCCCGCTTCGCTCCACGAGCTCGAGGAGGTCGATCTCGGTGTACTGCAACTGAAGCGCACCGGTCTCGCTGCGGGAGTAGTCGAGGATATCGTTCACGGCATCCATCAAGACCCGCACCGAGGCGTTGATGTTCTCGCTGTACTGTCGCTGCACCGGCGTTAGGTAGGTGCTGCTCATGAGCAGGTCACTGAACCCGATCACGGCGTTTAACGGCGTACGCAGCTCGTGCGAGACGTTTGCAACGAAGTTGCGTTGCGTCTCCAATGCGGAGGCCTCGGCTTCCCGTGCCCGTTCGCGCTCGTACTCCAGCTCGCGCAGCTTCTCGGTCAGGCCCCGCTCGAGCGTGAGATCCCAGATAAGCGCCACCACGTAATCCGCCTGCGGTACGTGGAGCCGTAGACGGTACCACCGCGAGGCTTGTCGGGCCTGCTCGGTCCGGAACTTGTGATCGCGCCCCGTCTCGCCGCGCGCTGCGTCGGCGAATGCTTCAAGCAGATCGAGATCGCCCCCCGGAACTCGTAACTCGATCTCGCCGGCTCGCGCGCCGATCAGTTCGCTGCGACTGCGCCCGACCAACTGTTGGAAAGCCGTGTTGCAATCAAGGAGCTCATAATCGTGCGCATTACCTTCGGTATCGAACACTAAGCGCTGATAGGAGTACGCGAACGGTGAATGCTCAATAACTAGTCTGTGAACCTCGGCAATATTCATAGCACCACGTGCACCCCAGCATACCACGACACGCGTCGTTCGTCTCGCGCGGTCGAAGCCGCCGAGCCGCGCCGCTCCCCGCCGCTCCCCGGCGCGGCCCGGCGCGGCCCCGGCATAGCTCTCGGCAAGATCGGCTTGCTCGTGTAGAATCGAGTCATCATGCACAGTTCCCGGATTCTCGCGGTGCTTTTTGATTTTGACGGAACCCTCACCGAGCCCGGCGCGCTCGATTTCGCGTATCTTCGGCGCGCTCTCGAGTGCCCGCCCGACCGTGCCATTCTCGAGTATCTCGACGAGCTACCGGACGGCCCGGAACGTATCGAGAAAGCCGAGCTCCTCGATCGTCACGAGCGCGAGGCGGCGATCGGTAGCCGGCCGAACGCTGCAGCCGAGCACACAATACGAGAGCTCGGCCGGAGAGACTTCAAGGTCGGCGTGTTTACGCGTAACAGCGCCGCCGCGGTAGACCTTGCGCTACGAAACTTCGACCACTTGACTTCGCGCGACCGATTCCCGGTATTCATAACGCGCGAACAGGGGCCGGTGAAGCCGCATCCCGACTCGGTCCCGCACGCGGCCGAGTTACTCGAGGTTCAGCCTCACGAGATCATGGTGGTCGGTGATCACCGCTACGACATCGAAGCGGGACAACAAGCCGGGAGCTGGACCTGCTTTTTGAGCAGCGACGCCGAGGCGCGCCGTGAGGCGCTACAACTCGGCGCGGACTACGCACTCGGTCGTCTCGACGAGCTGCTCGGCGTGCTCGATCGACACACCCCGCTCGCTCTCGGTAAGCTGCCGAGCGCACAGCTTTCGCGCCTACTCGACCGAATGCAGGCCCGCTCTGCGGACGACCGCAGCGTGGTGATCGGCCCGCGTCTCGGAGAGGACATCGCTGCGGTACAGCCCGGCCCCGACGAGGTCGTTGTCCTCAAGACCGACCCCATCACCTTCGCAACCGAGGAGGCCGGTCGCTATGCGGTACATGTGGGCGCTAACGACCTCGCGTGCTCGGGAGCCCGCCCAAGATGGTTTCTTGGTTCGCTTCTGTTCCCGCCCGGAACCACGCCGCTCGATCTGGATCGCATCTTTGAGCAAATCGAGGCCGTGTGCGGCGAGCTCGGCGCCGTGGTCGTCGGCGGGCATACCGAGATAACCGACGCGGTTTCGCAGACGGTTGTTTCGGGGACGATCGCCGGAACCGTGGCCCGCGACGAGTTGATCGACAAGCGCAGCCTTCGCGTGGGAGATGCGGTGGTGATGACGAGCTCCGCCGGGCTCGAGGGCACCGCGATCCTCTGCACCGAGTTGTCGGAGCGACTGCGCGACGAGGGTCTCAGTTGTCATGAGCTTGACCACGGAGCTGCGTTCGTAGAGCAGCTTTCGGTGGTACCCGACGCGTTACTCGCTGCACGCGTTCCGGGCGTACATGGAATGCACGACGTGACCGAGGGCGGGGTACTCACCGCACTCGAGGAACTCGCGACCGCCGGTGGGCTCGCGCTCGAGGTAAGGCTTGAGGATATCCCGATCGCAGCGGTCACGCGCTCGGTCTGCGCGGCTCTCGGGCTCGATCCGCTTGGGTTGATCGGGTCGGGTTCGCTCTTGATCGCGGTAGACGAGACCTCGCGTGAGGCGCTTCTTTCGCAGCTCGAGCTTCACGGCGTTCCCGCCGCCTGCATCGGTCGGTTGATCGACGGAGAGCCCGGCGCGTTGCGCGGTCTGCGCAACGGCGAAGCGGTCGCGCTACCTCGGTTTGAGGTCGACGAGATCGCCCGCCTGTTCGCTACCTTGTAGACGCCCGGACAAGCCTACCTGCCCAAGGCCTGCGAGACCGAAAGCGGCGGCAACCCTCCCTCGATGGTGTCGCGGTGCTGCTCAAACTTGGGCGGCAGAACCAGACGCTCACCGAGCGCCTCGGGCGCTTCGTCGACCGCGAACCCCGGCCCGTCGGTGGCGATCTCGTTTAGAGCCCCGGAAGGCTCCTGCAGGTACACCGACTTAAACCAGAAGCGGTCGATCACCGGGGTGGGCTGCGCGCCTGCTGAGGCCGCCGCCGAGGCGAGCTCGGCCTGTTCGGCTTCGTCACCGGCGCGCCACGCAACGTGATGCACCGCTCCGGTACCCCACGAGCCACGCGCGATCTCCGGTTGCACACACAGCTCGATTCGCTGCCCGGCTTTACCGCCGCCTACGATATACCGCTTCCAGTGCTCCTGCTCGGCGGTCTCGAAACGGAACCCGAACGCGCGCGCGAGAAAATCCGCGGTGGCGGCCTCGTCGCGCACAAAGATGCGTATTCCCGCCAACGAGTGAATCTGGTACTCCTGCGGGACGGGGCTGTCGGGCCACGGTCTGTAGGTGAAAGCGTCGTATGTCTCGCACTCCACCAGCGCAGAGCGCAACCCGTGCGGATCCTCGTACGGCAGTACGCGTTCGCCGAAACGTGTTTCAATTCCGCTATGGCTTACACCGAACGCGTTCATCCGATCGACCCAGTACTCGAGCGACCCCTTCGGTACACCCAGCATAACCTCGTCCCACACTCCCCAGCCGCGCCGACGCGCCGGGAGCTTCGGCCACGGGAAGAACGTTAAATCGATCCCCGGGCTACCGTCGCGATCGGCATAGAACAAGTGATATGTGTCGGGGGCGTCCTGGTTGACGGTGCGTTTCACAAGGCGCATCCCGAGCGTACCCACGTAAAAATCGAGGTTCTCCTGCGCGTCACCGGCAATCGCGGTGATGTGATGCAGGCCCTTTATAGTAGACATTTTGTAGCTCCTTCG
>PUOW01000312.1 GCA_003552185.1 Spirochaetaceae bacterium | reverse complement strand
GCATCAACGAGATGCTCGAAGCCAAGGAAGAGCTCGCGAACCTCACGGTTTCGCAAGGCGAGCAATGGCTCACCAAGCTCAGCACCGGCGAACTCAAGGAGCTGATCAGCCTCAGCGGAGAGGGTGAGTGAACCGCGCTTGACGGCAGCGAAAGCTCGCGTTATTCTGCACTCAGATGTCGGACAACCTTCATCATACAGGGAGATGTGCATGACGGTACAGGGAACGCTGCTGCATCAGCGGCGCGCGGTAGAGATGACGCTCGACAAGGGCCGAGTTAAGTCGGTGGAGCCTGCTTCCGGCAACGGAACTCGTCATCGCTACATCGCGAAAGGCTTCTTCGACCTGCAGGTCAACGGATTTCAAGGGATAGACTATAGCGGCGCCGAGCTCGAGGTCGGCGACGTACGACGCGTGGTCGACGCGCTCGCGGCTCACGGCACCACGCGGCACTTCCCCACGATTATCACGAACTCACAGGAGCGAATACGGCGCAACCTCGCGGTTATCGCCGAGGCGGTAACGTCCGACCGGAGTCTCGCGTATCGCGTGCCGGGCGTGCACGTCGAGGGGCCGTATATCTCGCCTGAGGACGGGCCTCGCGGAGCTCACGATCGCCAATTTGTGCGTTCACCCTCGCTAAACGAGATGGAAGCCTGGATGCGAGCCTCGAACGGCATGCTCTCGCTGGTCACGCTCGCCCCCGAGGTTCCCGGAGCAGACGAGGCGATCGGCTTTCTCACCTCCAGGGGGGTGCGTGTTGCGCTCGGTCACCATGCCGGAACGGCGGCCGAGATCACCGCGGCGGTCGATGCCGGTGCCTCGCTTTCAACGCATCTTGGAAACGGTAGCCACGCGGTACTACCGCGACTCGACAACTACATCTGGCACCAGCTCGGCGAGAACCGGCTGTGGGCGAGTATCATCGCCGACGGGTTTCATCTGCCCGACTCGGTTCTGCGCGTGTTCGCGCGCGCGAAAGGAGCCGATCGGTTGCTGCTTGTAAGCGACGTCGCGCCGAATGCGGGACGCCCCGCGGGCCGGTATCGCTGGGGCGAGATCGAGATAGAGATTCACGAAGACGGGCATATCGGGCTTGCCGACACGCCGTATCTTGCGGGAGCCGGGCATCTACTGAATCACGCGATCTCGGTGTTTGCGCGGGCAACCGGGTGGTCGCTCGCCGACTCGGTGCGGCTCGCGGTCGAGTCTCCCGAGCGTTATCTGGGCATCCGCGAGAAGCCCTCCGGCGCGGATATCGGCGCCGGCGACCCGTGCGACCTGGTAACGTTCTCTTGGAACCCGGCGATCGGGCCCCTGCAGATACAGGCGGTGTACGCTCCTGATCGTTCGTACGTTGGGGAGGCGCAGCACGCCGGAGGAAGCGCACGATGAGCCTGCAGCGACTCGAGCGCGAACGGCTGTCTTTAACGGTGCAGAAGGCGATCAAAGACTACATTCTCGAGTCCGCGCTCAAGCCCGGCGACTCCATCCCGACCGAGAAGCAGCTCGAGGAGGAGCTCGGGATCAGTCGAGCCGCAATTCGCGAGTCGCTGAAGAGTCTCGAAGCGCTTGGAATCATCGGTGTGAAGCCGGGGGTAGGGCGCTTCCTCCGAAGTTTTGATTTCGCGACGATTCTCGACAACCTATCGTTCAGCATCGAGTTGAACCCCAAGAACTTCGCCAATGTGTTGGAACTGCGCAAGGTGCTCGAGTCCACGTTCTTGCGCCGGTCGATCGCGCTCTACACCGAGGACGATATCGCGCAGTTGCACGCGCTGCTCGACACGATCTCGAGCCGAGTGCGCGAGGATGGGTGCGAGTTTGAGCTCATTCGGTTGCACACCGAGTTCCATCTCTTGTTGTATCGCCACCTCGACAATCAGTTGCTCACGGATCTGATCAAGATTTTTGCCACAATACAACGCACCGTCTGGGTGACGTTCGATCATGTCACGCGCGATCGTGACGAGTTTATTCGGGTTCATCGCAGTATCCTGCAGGCGATAGAGCAGCGTGATGCTGATCTCGCCGAGCAACGGATGCTCGAGCATTTCCGGGAGGTGAGCGACTGGAGCCGCCGGCTTCAGGACGAGACACTCGCCGTCGACTCCACCATCGAACGACGGTAGGCGGGCTACCGAATATCGAGCTCGGGTGCCGGCCCGTTACCACGCGCCCGAGTCACACAATCTCTATTTCTCTTCTAAGGAGGAGGCTATGCAACGCGTAGTTTTTGTATGTGTCGTTTTGCTGCTGGCGGTGGCTACCGCAGGTTTCGGCGCCGGTGCGGCCGAAGACGAGGTAATACGCATCGGACACATCCGAGACACCAATCATCCGACGCACCTTGGGGCGCTCAGGTTTCAGGAGATAGTGGAGGCCGAAACCGACCTTGAGGTGAGCGTGTTCCCCGATAGTCAGCTCGGCGATCCGCAGGAGATGTTCGCTCAGCTGCAGACCGGCGACCTCGAGATGGTGTACGGCGGGATCAACACCTTCGCCTGGATCGACGGTGCCGAGGCGTTCGAGATCACCGCTATCCCTTTTCTGTACCGAGATTACGAGCACATGCGAGAGGCGATGCACGCGGATTTCTTTCAACCGGTTATCGAAGAAGCCGAGGAAGAAACCGGGATCCGGATCGTTGCGATTACCGGTGATACCGCGCCTCGCGGGCTGAGCACGAGGGACCGCGAGGTACGCAGCGCGGAGGATTTCGAAGGTCTTACGGTGCGAACCGCGGCCGCCGATTCGGTGCTGCGCGCGATGGAGGCTTTGGGAGCAATCCCGGAGCAGGTTCCGTACGACGAGTTGTACGTAGCGCTGCAAACCGGCGTTGTGGATGCGCAGGAAAACGGCGTGATCGCAACCATGACCGACAGCTTCTACGAGGTGCAGGATTACTACATCCAGACCGATTACATTCGAGACATCGAAACTTTCTACGCGAATCCCGGATTCTGGGACGGCTTGAGCGAGGACGAACGCAGCGTTGTAGAGGATGCCGCCGAGGAAGCCGGCGAGCTGGTCACCGAGCTCACGCAACGCGAGTTGAGCGCGGCGTATGAGTATCTCGAGGATCACCTCACCGTGATACGTGACCCGGATATCGAGAGTATTCAAGATGCGCTCGACGGGGTTTACGACGACTGGGACGGCGACCTATGGCCGGAAGGGCTGCTCGACAAGATCTCGGATCTCTAACCGAGCGGTAGCTAACGGCGAAGCCGGGGTGCGCGTATGGTCGCGCGCTCCGGCGAGGGGAGAGTCCATGATTCTACTGCTTTTCGCGCTGCTGTTCCTCTTCATCTTTCTCGGATTCGGCATCTGGGCCGCGATGGGGCTGAGCGGGCTCATTTATCTGCTTGTTACTCGGCTGGTTTCGCTGCAGGTTTTCGTGAGTTCGATGGTGGGCGGGGTCGACTCCAGCACGCTCTTGAGTATCCCGTTTTTCATTCTTGCCGGGATGCTTATGAATCGCTCGGGCATCACTCGGCGACTGTCCGAGTTTGCGGGGTTCTTTGTCGGCCGATTCCGCGGTGGGCTCGGGTACGTCTCGATCGTCGTGAGCATCATTATGTCCGGCGTTTCCGGATCGGCGGTTGCCGACACCAGCGCGGTGTCTTCCGTCTTGCATCCTATGATGGTGGAGCGCGGCTACAAACCCTCGTTTGCCGCCGCGATCAACGGAAGCTCGTCGGTGATCGGCCCAATCATTCCACCGAGTGTCCCGATGATCTTCATCGGAGTCTTGAGCGGCATCTCGATCGGGCGGCTGTTTCTCGGGGGCATCGTCCCGGGGCTGCTGATGGGGTTGGCGCTCTGGATTATGGTAATCCTGCATACTCGCCGGAACCGCTACGCGACCGTGCCGGTTGAGTATAGCTGGGGGCGGTTCGCGCGACTGCTTCGCGACAACATTCTTGCGATTATCGCGCCGGTGCTCGTTATTGCAGGTGTCGTCAGCGGGTTCGTGACCTTGGTTGAAATCGCCGCGTTTGTTGTCGCGTACGTGCTGGCGATCTCGCTGTTTGCGTACCGGTCGCTGAAGTTTCGCGATCTGCTCCCGATTTTTCGCGAGGCTGCGATCTTCTCGGCCTCGATCATGATTCTGTTCGCGGTAGTGGGGCTGTTTCAGTACATCGTCGCGGCCGAGCGCGTGGCCGACCAGGTGTACGCGCTGGTGATGGCCCTCGAGCTCGAGTCTTGGAGCTTTCTGCTGTTCAGTACGCTGTTTTTCCTGCTGATGGGCTGTGTCCTCGACGGCTTGCCGGTGATGCTGATCTTTTTCCCGGTGCTTCTGCCGGTCGCGATCGAGCTCGGTATTGACCCAACGCATTACGGCGTGATCGTCGTGATGAACCTCATGATCGGCTTACTCACTCCCCCGATAGGAGCGCTCCTCTTTCTCCAGTCCAAGATCGCGGATCTTGATTTCGACGTTGTGGTGAAAGGGGTTTGGCCGTATACCCTGGCGCTGTTCGGCGTGCTGTTGCTCGTGACCTACGTTCCGCAGCTTGTGCTGTTCATCCCGGAGGCCGTGCTATGAGCGACACCGAAAGAACACGAACAGACAACGAGGTGGAACTGCCGGTGGTCGGGTTCGTTACCGACAAGCTATCAGCCGTAGCGGCACTGCTGGTCGGCTTGTTGTTTTTGGCGCTCTTTGTTCTGAGCGGCTGGCAGATTATTCTGCGCAACTTCATCGGCGGGTCGTGGCGCTGGATACCGGCGTACTCGCGGCTGATGTTCATCTGGATGGTGTTTCTTGGCGCGGCGGTGCTGTATAAGCGTAACGAGCATCTCGTTATGACCTTTCTCCTGCACCGGATGCCGCGGAAAGTGCAGACGGTAATCGGTCTTGTGATGCATATTGCGCTCAGCTATATGTTTCTCGAGATGATTCTCTTTGGGCTGCGCGTGACCGAGACTCGCATGCGCATACGGTTCGATACTTGGCCTCTCGCGACCGGGTACGCCTACGCCGCGGTGCCGGTTGCGGCGACTCTCTTGCTGGTATTTGGCCTCGAGAAGATTGCCGAGCATATCGTGGTGCTTCGGCGCGTGTTCCGCAGCGACGGTGGCCACGGCGGCTCAACCCACGGCGGCTCAACCCACGACGGAAGGGAGGCGGATAGCTCGCCGGCACCATAGACGGATTCTACCGAATCGCGACCCCCGGGATAACCACAACATGGAGGTGACTACATCATGACTGAAACTACGCAAACCTATCGATCGGCAGTTGAGCAAGCAATCGAGGCAATCTCAGGCGAGGAGCAGGCCATTCAGGCCGCCGCCGATGTCATGGCGGCCGCAATAGCCGACGGGCAGGTGATTCACGTGATAGGGCCCGGCGGACATTCGAACATGGCGGCCGAAGAGGTATTATGGCGTGCCGGCGGATTGGCGCCGATTAACGCGATTCTCGACCCGGGGACCAACCTCATTCACGGAGCGAAGCGCTCGAATGTCATTGAGCGGACTCCGGGATACGCCAAGCGGGTACTCGATGCGTACCGCGTAGGGCAATGCAAGGGCGAGGTCATACTGATCGTCAACGCCTACGGAATCAACTCGATGAGCATCGAGACCGCGCTCGAAGCTCGGGAACGAGGCATGACCTCAATCGGGATAACTTCGCGAGGGTTCGCCGACTCGCTGGGGGCCGAGCATCCCTCACGTCATCCTTCGGCCAAGAACCTGTACCAGGAGGTCGACTACTTCATCAACTGCCACGTGCCGTACGGCGATGCGGTTGTGGATGTAGACGGGTGCGAGCAAACCGTGGGGCCAACCGCATCAATCTGTAATATCTACGCGATAAACCTCTTGATGATCGAGACCGTTAAGGCGTTGGTGCGTCGTGGGATCGACCCTCCGGTCTGGAAGAGCGCGAATCTGCCCGGTGGCGACGAAGCGAACAAAGCGAACGAAGATCGCTACATGCCGCTCGTGAAGCATCTTGCTTAGCCGACGAGCACGCGATAGGGATCGTCGCGAAGCGTTCGCATGAATCGCTCCCGAGCGATCGGACGGCTGAAGTAAAAGCCTTGTCCGGTTGTGCAGGCTTCGTTTCGAAGCGCTGCGAGCTGCTTCGAGGTCTCGATGCCTTCGGCAACCAGCGCCAGGTTTAAGGATCGGCCCATAGCGATGATGGTTGAGACCACCGTCTCAGCGTGTTTGTTATGCTCGAGTAGGCTTATGAAGGAGCGGTCGATCTTCAGAGTGTCGATCGGAAGGCGTACCATGTAGCTCAACGACGAGTACCCGGTTCCGAAGTCGTCTATCGAGATGCGCAGCCCCATCGCTCGCAGCGCTTGCAGTCGTTCCACACTCTCCTGCATATTCTCGATAACGGTGCTCTCGGTGAGCTCGAGCTCAAGAAGCTGCGGTGCAAGGCCATGCTCCGCCAGGGCGTCGCGGAGCGCCGGCAGAAACTGCGGCGACTCAAACTGCCGCGCCGAGATATTGACGCAGACCTTCACCGGGCGGTCGGTGAGCCCCTCGTTCCAGGCTGCGCAGTCGCGGCAGGCTTGCTGCAATGCCCACTCGCCGATTCGAATAATCAGTTCGTTGTTCTCGGTGGCGGCGATGAAGTTGTCGGGAGTGATGATGCCGTCGGTGGGATGCCGCCAGCGAATCAGCGCCTCGGCGGCAACAACCTCGCCGGTCTCGAGGTTCACCAGCGGCTGATACTCGAGAAACAGCTCCCGGTTGCGAAGGGCGTCGTCGACCTCGTTGATGATGCGCCGAGTCTTGAGTACGTCTTGCAGAAGCTCGGGGTCAAAGACCTGCAGGCGCGCACCCTGTCTCTCGCGGGCAAAATTACGCGCAAACCCGGCGTTTTTGAGAAGCTCATCGATCGCGACGCCGTGTGTCGGATACAGCGCGAGGCCGGCGCTGAAGCTAACGCTCACTTGGTGCCCGTCGACGTCGTACGGTGCATCGAGATCGCGTAGCAGCGCATCGGCCACCACCGGGCCGTCGTCGTGCGCGGTGCTGCCGCTGAGCAGCAATATAAACTCGTCGCTTTGGCCGCGGTACTCGAAACAGGTGTCGTGGTGGTGCATTTCCACGCGCCGCGCCGCTTGGTGCAGCACACGGTTGCTATCACGGTAACCGATGCGTTCGTTGAGCTGCCGAAACCGGTTTGCCGCTACAAGAAGTACGGCCTTTGGTGCCGGCGGTTGCGTGCTGGGGGCAAGTCGCTCGAAGTCGCGCAGGAGCACACGATGATTAGGCAGGCCGGTGACCGGATCGTAATAGGTAAGCAGCCGGATCTGCTCCATCATGCGGTTGAAGCTGCGAGCCGCGCTCCCGAGCTCATCGCGTCTGCGGGGCTGTGCGTAGGCGGTGAGGTCGCCCTCCGCTGCACGCGTAAACTCCTGTTCGAGTTCCAAGATGGGTTCTGAGGTACGGTTGGCAAGATGAATCGCGAGGAGCACGGTGACCAACGCCCCAAGGAGTATTACGGTTAGGGTGCTGTGAAGCTCGGCGGTTAACTGTGTGCGGTTGTAGGTTAGCTCAACAACCCGTGCAACTCCGGCGGGTTGATAGCTCTCGTCGTCATCGAGCTCAACGTATAGGTAGCGTCGAGCTCCGCCGTCGTGTTCGAGTTCGCGCGTGTCGCGGTGCTCAATCACCTCGTGTACCACCGCGGTGAGCTCTTCATCGGGCGCGACCGGGTCGCTCACCGAGACCTCCCAGCCGTCCATATCGAGCACACGCACCTGGTCGAGTATTGCGTTCGTTGCAACGAGCCGATCAGCGACCGCAACCGGATCGAGCCTCTCGAGGTAAGCCGCAATAACCTCGGTTTTAACCGCAAGCTCGAGAACCCACCGCCCGTCGGGCGCGCTGTGGTATGCAAACTTCCGTAGCTTCCCGGTCTTGGTTTCGCGGCTCATGCGTTGTGGGGCAAAGGTCTTCTGCTCCAACAGCGTTTCAAAGAACGCCGCGGCCTCCGGGGTGCCGGTGAGGTCGAGCCCCAGATCGTGCTCTACGGTGCTGTAGGTAACGACACCGTCGGTGTCGACGATATAGAGATCGAGCTCGTTTCCAAACTCTTCCTGTAAAGCCGACAGGTCCATGTCGGACGGATTACCCTCGGCTTGTTCGTAGGCTTCAAGGAACCGCTCCATCGCCTGACCGAGCTGCTGTTCCAGGGTTGCTTCTAGAATGCGGTACGCCTCGTCAATGATCTGCAGCGAGTGAACGATATCCTGCTCTACCTGTAGCTGAGTGTCGCGGTAGTCGCGATGCGCGCGCGAAAGGCTGAACCCGCCGACAATGAGAAATACCGGTATGAACACCGCGAGTACCGAAGCGGTGAGACGGTACTTGAACGGAATATACCCGGACGGGAACAGCCGGCTGCGCAAGGACATCGATCAGCAGTGTAGCCTAGCTCCGCGACCACCGCAAGCTACCACTACGGGCTACGAAGCTTCGGCGCGTATCCCGGCACCAGATCGCCCTACGCCCGGGTGTCGCCGGCCGTCACGGCCGTCACGGCCGGCGCCGGACCAAGATGCGCTCAACCTGAGCAGGAACTGCGTGCAAACACGGGTTTACAAACATCCCCTGGCGGTTTGGAGCAATCTACGGTATGGTGTCTAGGTGAATTTCGGGGCTGACTTACTGCTCAAAGGGCTCCACGCGCTTAGCTCTTACGAGGATCCTGAGGAAGCCGTGGAGCAGCTGCGCGAGCTACTGGTGGGCCGGGGCTCGTCGACGGCAGACCCGTCTCTACGCGCGGCCGCGGCTCGGCTGGGCGAGGCGCTCGTGGACCTCGAGACGTCTCACGAAGCCGAACGCTCGGCGAGCCTGGACCCGTATGCCGCGCTCGCGCCGGCGGAAGCCGGCGCTCTCTCCTCCGGAGAGTTCTCATCCGGGGAGCTCGAGGCGCTGATAGACGGGCTTCCCTGCATCGTATACCGCTGTAGTGCCGATGCAAACTGGACGATGCAGTATCTCAATCGCCGAACGCGTCATATCATCGGTTACGAAGCGTCGGCGCTCATCGGAAACCGCATCCAGCAGTTCGGACAACTGATTCACCCCGATGACCGAGCGGCGGTCGCCGGAGTTATCGGTAACTCGTTGGAAAGCGGCCGATCCTTTCACGTTTCGTACCGGTTTTTGCATCGAAACGGCAGCTATATCTGGCTCTGGGAGCACGGCCGTGTCGTAGGGGCAGACACGATCGACGGGTTTATCATCGATATAACCGAGACAAAACGCGCCGAGCACGAAAGTGCCGAGACACTCGCGCGCAGCCGCCGGCAACAGGATGCGCTGACCGCACTGGTGCGCAGCAGTGCGGTGGCCGACGGCAAACAAGGCGAAGCGTTCGAGGAGATAGCGGTTGCGGCGCTCAAGGCCGTGGACGGTGTGTATCGCGTTACAATCTGGCTCTGCAACCGCGATGTGTTTGAGCTCGCGTTCGTGACCGATGCGGACAACGACCCGGCGGGCCAAATCGAGAACGCACGTATCGAGCGAAGTCGTTCGCCGGAGTACTTCGCCGCTTTAGAACGCGAAGGCGTGATCGCGGCAGCCGACGCGCACCGCGACGAGCGCACCAAGACGCTGCCGTTCGGCGGGGGAGTCCCGAACTCGATAGGTGCGGTGCTCGACGCCGCGGTTCTCGGTGGGGAACGCTTGCGCGGGGTGTTGTGTCTCAACCGCCGAGAGAGCCGCCCCTGGCGCCCCGAGGAGGTGCGCTTTGCTGAGGAGCTCGCGGGACAGGTGGGGCAGGTATTGCTCAACGCCGAGCGGCAAGAGTTTGCCCGGCGCATGGCGTATCAGGCCCGTCACGACGCGTTGACCGGACTCGTGAATCGGTTTGAGTTCGAGCAGCAGGTCAAGCGCTCGATTCAGCAGGTGGGCTCGCACGGCGGAATGCATGTCTTGCTGTACCTCGACCTAGACCACTTCAAGGCGGTCAACGACAACTGTGGGCACTCGGCCGGCGACGAGATCTTGCGCCAAGTCAGTGATCTGTTGAAAGACACGCTGCGTAAATCCGATACCCTGGCGCGTGTCGGCGGCGATGAGTTCGCGGCACTGCTCGAGCATACCGACCTCGATGAGGCGCGCGCGGTGGCGCGTAAGCTCATCGAGGCGGTAACCGAGGCACGTTTTTCGTGGCAGGGGCGGCAGTTTCGCTTGGGCGTCAGCATCGGCTTATCCGAGATCTCGAGCTCATCCACCGATTTCGTTACGGTTCTACGCGCGGCCGACACGGCCTGCTACGCCTCAAAACAGGCCGGCCGCAATCAGGTGCAGGTCTATCGCGAGGATACGGGCTTCGGAGAGGATGCAGCCCCGGAGGCGCAGTGGCTTACGCGTATGCATCGGCTGTTCGAGACCGACCGGTTCGCACTCGCGTATCAACGCCTCGAGCCGCTCGGTGAAGCGGCGGCGCCGAATCGAATCGAGGTGCTCGTTCGCTTAGCCGAGGGCGACGGCGGGCTCATGCAGCCTCAGGTGTTCCTGCCCACCGCCGAGCGCTACGGCTTCACCGAGCGTATCGACAGTTGGGTGTTCGAGAGCGTAGTGGCTCATCTCGCCGAACTGAATGAGGAGCAGCGGCCGAGCGTGGTTTCGATTAATCTCTCAGCCGCCTCGATCGGGAGCGGCTCGTTTGCGTTGTTCGTGGAGCAAACCGCGGCGCGCGCAGATCTGCCGCGCGGGCTGATTCGCTTTGAGCTCTCGGAAACCGCTGTCGCCGCCCAACTCTCGGTTTCGAAGCGATTTATCACGCGGATGAGCGAGATCGGCATCGAAAGCGACCTAGACGGTTTCGGGAAAGACATTTCTTCGTTTGCATATCTGAAAGCGTTGCCGGTTCACGGGCTGAAGCTCGACGGCGCAATCGTCCGGGGGCTGTCGCATGATCGCGTGGATCGAACCGTGGTAGAGGCTATTCAGCGCATTGCGGACGACCTGGGCCTCGAGACGGTCGCGACGGCTGTTGAGTACCGTGGCATTCTCGAGCACCTTTCGAGGATCGGGATTACCTATGCTCAGGGCTTTGCGTTGCATCGGCCCGAAACCTGGCCCCCCGCGGCACCGCGTGCCGCTCCGCGAACGCAGTAAGGGAACAGGCAGTAGGCGAACGCAAACCGGGCGGCCGCCCGCCGGTCGTTGAGCGGTGGCGGAGCGGCGGCGGAGCGGCGAGATTCCTCTTTACGGAACTCGAGTCTCGGGGTATCATCTCCGGAGTAAATTAGTTATTTTCAGAAACTAACTACAGGAGCAGATATGACCCCGCAACATCTCGAGCAGCGCGCACTGCAACACGGCATCGTTACCGAGCCGAAACTCGGACTTCTTATCCTCGGCCGCAAGCGACCGGGGTTTGACCCCGAGTGGGGCGCCGAGGTTACCGGCCGCATACACGCGGCGCTCGATCAGCTACCATGGCAGGTACACGTTCCCTCGAGCAATATAGCCGATCCTCCCGAGCTCGAGCGCGCGGTGCAAAGCTGCCGGGCGGATGGTGTAACGGTGTTGCTGGTGGTGCAGCCCACGATCTCGGACGGTCGTCTTGCTCCGGTTCTCGCCGGGCTCTGGAAGGATCCGGTGGTGCTATGGGCTACTACCGAGAAGCCGACCGGGGCCATGATCAGCGCGAACTCGCTGGTTGGGACGCACGTCATGGCTGCAACTCTCCGTCAACTCGGAAAACCGTTGGAGTTTGTGTACGGGCACCCCGACGACGGCGAGACGCGCGCACAACTGCACCGCGCGCTCGCCGCGGTGCACGCAGCCGGGCAGCTCACCGGACGCAGTTACGGCTTGGTTGGGTATCATGCTCCCGGTTTTGTCGATTTTCACGCCGACCCGGTATTTCTCAGCGAGCAGCTCAACAGTCATCTCTTTCACTTGAGCACGGCCGAGCTCATCGCAAAGGCCGGCGCGTACGAGAACGCGGAGCTGTGGAGCGAGCTCGAAGAACTGCGGGCTTTGGGCTTGCCCTATGGTGACGGTTTCGGTTGCGGGGGCGACGGCGACGGCGCTGCGAGGGGCGATGCCGAGCTCGAGATGCAGGCTCGTTACTATCGGGCGTTTCGCGAGCTGTTCGCGGAGCAGGGGTTCGATGCGCTTGCGTTCCGCTGCTGGCCCGATCTACCGACGCAGACCGGGCACTGGCCCTACCTCGCGCTCGCGAAGCTCGTCTCGGAAGGTTACCCGATCGCGATGGAGGGCGACCTCGACGGTGCGCTCGGCTCGCGCATCGCCGAGAGTCTCGGCATCGGGCCGGTGTACCTCACCGACTGGCTCGAGCACACGCGCGACAGCATCACGATCTGGCACACCGGCGCGGCACCGTTTCAGCTCTGCGATCCCGTCGGCTCCGAAACCGGCCCGCGGCTTGGCGTTCAGTTCAACAACCGACTGCCGACCGTCGTCGAGGCGAACATTCGCGGGGGCATGGATGCGACCGTGTTTCGCTTGTGGCGGTTCGAGGGACGCTACTTCCTCGCGAGCCTCGAAGGCCGAACCGCAGAACCGGAGCGCGCGCGGATGGCCACCAACGGCCGATTCGAGACCTCGGAGCTCGACGTGCGTGAGTGGTTCGAGGAGATGCTGCAGCTCGGCATGCCGCACCATCTGTGCGTGGTGGAAGGGCGACACGCCGAAACGCTGCGCCGCGTGGCGCGGCTGATCGGTGCGGAAGAGGTGTAGCACTCGCCGGCGTATCATTCGCCGGGGTGTTATTCGCCGGGGCCCGGCAAGCGGAAGAACTGCTGGAACACCATGTCGGTCGCGCCATAACAGGCTTGTACCGGATCGTAGACCATCGGTATAACGCGGCGTTGCGGCAAGGCTTTGCGAACCGCGTCACCGAGTACCTCGGAGAGGATCTCGAAGCGCGAGATCAGCAGAACCGCCTCGGGGTGAAAGATGTGTCCTAGATTTCGCACCGCTGTGGCGAAGTACAGTAGCTCGGTGCCGACCGCGGTGGAAAGCTCGCTTCGGCTCAAGCGTTCCTGCACCTCCTCCCAGCTTTCTACCGGATAGCGTTCGCGAACGCGGCGGAGAAGCGGTTGCTCAGCTACGTAAGACTCGAGCACCGCGCCGTTGGTGACGAGCTGCTCGAACGACTCGGCGCGGACCGCGGTGCGCCCAACCTCGATCGCGGTACGCGTGCCGTTCAGGAATACGCGGCCGTTGGTAACGAGCGCTCCGCCCACGCCTGAGCGCACCAGCACCGCAAGCAGGCTGTTTTCCTCGCGGGCCGCCCCGTAGTGGTACGCGCCGGCGGCGATAACCGAGGCGTTGTTATGGACCTCCACCGGGACGCCGTAGCGGCCCTCAAAGTGGTCCTTCAGCGGAAAACCGGTGAGTCCGCTGATACGTGCATACTCAACGACGCGGCCGCTCACGGTGTCGACGACGCCGGGCGCCGCGATCCCTATTCCGATCAGCCGCTCCGGAGCGACCGAAGCGCTCCCGAGCGCGTTTTGAATCATTGCGTCGATAGTACTCAGTATGTCGTCGCGCTCCGGATGTGTCGCGAACTCAGCGACGTCGTGATGAATCACCTGATTGCGAAAATCAACCACGATAACGGCCGCGGCAAGGCTCGAGAAATCCACTCCCACGGCGTAGCCGCTGTTTGGTACGATACAGTAATAGTTCGGGCGGCGGCCTTTTCGCTCCGTTTTACGCTGCCCGCTGTCCCGGCCGTCGGTGCCGTCGGTGCAAGACTGTATGAACCCGGCCTCCTCCAACTTGGCAAAGATCCGAAACACCGTCGGTGCCTTGAGACCGGTTCGTTGCACCACCTGCGACTGCGAGATCTGCTTGTCATGAAAAATGAGATTGAGCACGAGTTTTTCGTTGCTCAGTCGAATGTCGCTACTGCGAAGCGGATGATACGTCATAGTTTTTTTCTGCAACTAATTTCAGCAGCCCGGTCGTTGTACCGTATCACGTCGGTCGCGCGTTGTACAGCCGAATCGCCAGCCGAATCGTGACCCACCTGCGCTTGCCCCGGCGCCCGGCGCCTGGAGCGCGGCGACGGCGCGTCTGTGGCTCCGCCCCGGTGAGACGTGAGTGAGGCGAGAGTTTACCCTTGACAGGAGCCGCATTCCGGGCGATATTTACTTTCAGAAAGAAAACATGAGGTGAATGCATGACTTCCACAGAAGCAGGCGAGCTGAAACGCAAAGCGATCGAGGTACGCAAGCTCACCGTCGAGCAGATCGCTCATCTCGGCGTCGGGCACATCGGCGGCTCGATGTCGGTGGTCGAGATTCTCGTATTGCTGTACTACCGCCACTTGAAGATCGACCCGAAAAACCCACGCATGCGAGAGCGCGACAAGTTCGTGATGTCGAAGGGGCACGCCGGTCCGGCGCTGTACTCGGTACTCGCAGACCGCGGGTTCTTCTCAACCGATATGCTGTACACGCTGAACCAAGGCGGCACAAATCTTCCGAGCCATTGCGACATGAACCGCACCCCCGGGATCGACATGACCACCGGGTCGCTCGGTCAAGGCCTCTCGGCGGCGGTGGGTATTGCGCTCGGGCACCGGCTGCAAGGGCTTCCGGGGCGCGTGTTTGCGCTGATCGGCGACGGTGACACCAACGAAGGACAGACCTGGGAAGCGGCTATGTCGGCCTCTATGTACGGGCTCGGGAATCTGGTTGCGTTCACCGATTACAACAAGATGCAGATAGACGGCCCGATAGACAGCATCATGAAGACCGACAATCTCGGCGAACGCTGGGAGAGCTTCGGCTGGTATGCGCAGACGGTGGACGGGCACGACTTTGCGGCACTCGATGACGCCCTTGAGCGGGCGCTGGCCGAGCGCCGACGACCGTCGATGATTATCGCCGACACGGTGAAGGGCAAAGACCTTCCGGGAATCGAGGGCGACTATAAGAACCATAATATGCCGCTCGGCGCCGAAGACCGCGACCGGTTCTTCGAGCACTTTGCGCAGTTGGAGGAGGCGTTGTCATGAACTATAAGATAGCACGAGCGGAAGGCGGCGCAGGGGCGGCTACCGCGACCAAACCGCCGGAGATGCGCGCGGTGTACGCTGAGGAGCTTGTACGTATGGCCGAAGAGGACGAGCGCATCGTTGTGCTCGACGCCGACCTCATGCGCGCCAACGGTACTGCGTCGTTTCGCGAACGGTTCCCCGAGCGCCACATCGACGTAGGGGTCGCCGAGGCGAACATGGTGGGCGTGGCCGCAGGGCTCTCGACGCTCGGCATCATCCCGTTTCCCGGGACCTTTACGTGTTTTGCGGCTCGACGAACCTTCGATCAGTTCTTTATATCCGCCAATTACGCGCGGCTGAACGTCAAGCTCACCGGTACCGATCCGGGTGTGGCCGCGGCGTTTAACGGCGGAACGCATATGTCGTTCGAGGATATCGGGCTGATGCGCACCATCCCCGAGATCGTGATCTGCGAACCCGCAGACCCGGTGAGTCTCAAGGCGCTGCTTCCGCAGATTGCGTATCGACAGGGCTCGAGCTATCTGCGCCTCCACCGTAAGCCTATCGCCCCGATCTACGACGACGCCGAGGATTTTGAGCTCGGCAAGGGCAAGCTCATCACGGAGGGCGACGACGTTGCGATCATTGCAACCGGAGCGATTATGGTCGCCGAGGCGCTGAAGGCCGCGGAGCTGCTTGAAGGCTACGGAATCTCGAGTACCGTGATCGATATGCATACCGTGAAGCCGATAGACGAGGAGCTCGTGGTTGAGGCGGCCCGCCGCACCGGAGCGGGGCTTACCGCCGAGAACCATCAGGTGCGTAACGGACTCGGGAGCGCGGTGGCGGAGGTGCTCACCGACCATCATCCCGTCCCTCAGGCGCGCGTCGGCATCCTCGACGAGTTCGGCGAGGTCGGCACGCAGGAGTATCTGCAGGAGCGCTTCGGGCTCACCTCCGAGAATCTCGTCAAGCGCGCTCAGGAGCTTATCAAGCGAAAGCGATAAGGAGAGATAACGACGATATGGCACACAAAACCACAGTAGCGATAGCGAGCGACAAGGCCGGATACGCGCTGAAAAGCGCGGTAGCGGAGTACCTGCAGGAGCGCGATGATATCGAGCTGCTCGACCTCGGACAAGATAGCGCCGATGAGGCGCAGCCGTACGACCGGCAGGCGCCCAAGGTTGCGCAGGCGCTGCAGCGAGGAGAGGCTGAGCGCGGGATTCTCATCTGCGGCACCGGCCAAGGGATGGCGATTGTCGCGAACAAGCACAAAGGTGTGTACGCGGTGGTGGCCGACACGGTGTTCGCGGGCTCGCGCGGCCGAGTGATCAACAACGCCAACGTGCTCACGATGGGCGGCTGGATTACCGCGCCGGTGCTCGGCGTGGAGATCGTGAAGTCCTGGCTCGCGCTTCAGTTCACCGAGACGATGGAAGACCGCGCCGAATGGCTCTCATCGGCTTTCGCACGCGTGCAGAAGCTCGAGGAGGAGAACTTCTCATGAGTGCGCCGCAAGTCGACACAGTCGCCGGTGAGGATCAGGCCTTGATTGCGGGCTATCTCGAGCGCGCGCGAGCCGCGCAGGCCAAGGTGGCCTCCTACAGCCAGCAGGAAATAGACGACGTCTGTCTCTCGGTGGGATGGGAAGTCTATAACGACGACAACATCGCCGAGCTCGCCGACTGCGCGGTGCGCGCCACCGGCATGGGGAACGTGCCCGACAAGATCACCAAACACAAGGTCAAGGTGATGGGGGTGCTGAAAGACATCCGCGACGCAAAGACCGTGGGGCTGGTGGAGCGCGACGAGGCGCGCGGGATCTCGAAGTACGCCAAGCCGGTAGGCGTGGTGGGTGCGTTGCTCCCGGTGACCAATCCTACCGCAACGCCCGCGAGCAACGGGCTCGGGATCCTGAAGGGGCGAAACGCGGTGGTGTTCGCGCCGCATCCGCGCGGTGTTGAGGCCGGCGCGCTTGCGGTTGAGTACATGCGCCGCGGGCTGCGACGCGTGGGAGCTCCGGAAGATCTGGTGCAGATTGTTTCGGAGCCGAGCATCGAGCGTACAAACGAGCTCATGCGTCAGGTGGATCTGGTGGTGGCGACCGGTGGAGGGCCGATGGTGAAGGCGGCTTACTCAAGCGGAACGCCGTCTTACGGCGTAGGGCCGGGCAACTCGGTGCAGATCATCGCCGAGGACGCCGATGTGGCCGATGCGGTGAAGAAGGTGGCGCTCAGCAAAGCCTTCGATTACGCCACAAGCTGCTCGAGCGAAAACTCGATCATTGTGCACGACTCGATCTACGACGCGGTGATTGCGCGTTTTCAGCAGCACGAGAAGACCTACCTCGTGCAGGGCGCCGAACGCGATACGCTCGGAGCGTGGATGTGGCGGCCGAACAAGAAAGGCGTGGTGGGGCTCAACCCTGAGATCATCGCACAAAGCGCCGAGCGCATCGCCGCCGATGCGGGGCTCTCGGTACCGGAAGGAACGCGCATTTTGTTGGTGGAGGGGCGCGAGCCGCTCGAGGATGACTACTTCGCCGGCGAGAAGATCTCGCCGGTACTCACGATCTATCGGTACGGCGAGTTTGCCGAAGGCGTCGATATCCTCACGCGGCTCACCGACAACGCCGGGACCGGTCATTCCTGCGGTATTCATACCTACAAGCGCGAGTATATCGAGCACCTCGGTGAGGTGATGCGCACCAGCCGCATCATGGTGCGCCAGGCGCAGGCGCCGGCGAACGGCGGTAACTTCTTTAACGGTATGCCGAGTACCGTCACGCTCGGCTGCGGCACCTGGGGCGGTAACATCACGACCGAAAACATTCACTGGAAGCATTTCATTAATCTTACCTGGGTCAGCGAACCGTTTGAGCCGGTGAAGCCGAGCGATGAGGAGATCTGGGGCGAGTTCTGGAAGCGCTATGAGGCGTGAGGCGCCGTGGCGTAGTGCAACGCAGCGCGCGAAGTTCGCGAAGATACGGGGAACTGCATGAAACTGTTGGAGCATCAGGGAAAAGCGGTGTTCGCCGAGGCGGGTATCACGGTGCCGGCCTCGCGACTGGTATCGGTTGAGCCCGGGGGCGCGGGGCAGGCGTTGCGCGAGCGCACCGCCGAGGCGGCGCGCGAACTCGGCGCCGCGAGTGGCGGAAGCGCCGCGAGTGCCACGAGTGCCACGAGCCCCGCGGGTGCCGAGGACACCGAGGGTGTCAGCGACGAACGCGGCGTGGTCGTAAAGGCGCAGGTCACCGCGGGCGGGCGCGGCAAGGCGGGTTTGATCAGAACCGCGGGCTCGCCTGAAGAAGCCGGCGAGGCTGCCGAGGCGATTCTCTCGCGCGACGCAACGGTTCGCGCGCTGCTCGTTGAGGAGATGGTTTCGATCGAGCGCGAGTTGTATCTCTCGATCTCGGTCGACGCCCCGAGTGCACGCTTTTTGATTCTCGCCTCCGCATCGGGCGGCGTCGAGATCGAGACCCTCGCGCTGGAGCAGCCCGAGCAGGTGAAGCGCGTGGAGGTCGATCCGTTCCTCGGGCTTCAGGCGTATCAATCGCGCGGGCTCGCGTTCGACCTGGGCTTGAGCGGCGACACCGCGAAGCAGTTTGCGAAGGTGCTAGGTGCGCTGTATGAGGTGTTTCGCTCTCGCGACGCCGAGCTCGCCGAGATCAATCCGCTGTTTGTGACGAGCTCGGGCCGGCTTGTCGCCGGCGACAGCAAGCTCATCATCGACGACAACAGCCTTGACCGGCAGAAGGAGTTCGAGATCACGCGCGAGCAGTTCGGCACCGAGACCGAGTACGCCGCGGCGCTCGAGGGCATACCGTACGTGCAGTTCGAAGGCGATATCTCGCTGATGTGCGCCGGAGCCGGGCTCACCACAACGGTGTACGACCTCGTGCAGTTCGAGGGCGGCACGGTTGCAAACTACCTCGAGTTCGGCGGCCCGAACTACCGAAAAGCGCGCCGCGCGATGGAGCTCTGCCTCGAGAATAAAAGCAAGGTTATTCTCATCGTGACCTTCGGCACGATCGCGCGCGCCGACGTGATGGCCGAGGGCATCGTAGAGGCGATAGCCGAGCTCAAGCCCGATCGCCCGATCGTAACCTGCATTCGCGGCACCAACGAGGAATCGGCGACGCAAACGCTCCGCGATGCCGGGATCGAGCCGTTGCTCGACACCGAGGAAGCGGTCCGCACCGCGGTCGCGATCGCAAAGGGGGAGCGGCAATGAGTATCTTCGTAGACGAAACAACGCCGATTGTGCTGCAGGGTGCCACCGG
>PUOW01000413.1 GCA_003552185.1 Spirochaetaceae bacterium | reverse complement strand
CGGAAAGGGTAAACACCGACACCTCCTTTAGGGTCGCCATCTAAGCTACCGTAGCCCGCCCTCAGAGTCAAGAAAGGCGCCGCGCGACGGCTCCGATGCAGCGAGCGACGGCTGCGAGTTCAATTCCATAGTTCGATCGTATATGCTTGACGCTCGCGAATCGGGGAAACCATATTTTCGTATGGCTCGATCTAAACATGTTTCTTATCTATTGATCGGTGGAGGGCCGGCATCGGCACGCGCCGTTCAGGCCATTCGGCGCCGAGACCGGCGCGGGCGCATCGTGATCGTCGGCGAGGAACGCTGGTGGCCTTATGACCGCCCGCCGCTTTCCAAAGGAATGATTCTCGGCTCACCGCAGCCGCACGAGATAAGGAGCGAGCGGCGCCGCTATCACTGGAAGCACCGCGCAGTGGTGAAACGGGGCGTTCGCGTCGAGCGGCTCGCGCTCGGCTCATCGCCCCCGCGGGCCTACCTCTCCGACGGCTCGAGCACCACGTTCGACAAGGCGTTGCTCGCAACCGGCGGTGTTCCGCGACGGCTCGGGCTGCCGGGCGAGGAGCTCGGCGGCGTACACGTACTCCGCACAGCAGACGACGCGGTTGCAGTTGCCTCGGCTGCGCGCAGCGCGCAGCGCGCGGTTATAGTCGGTGCGGGCTTCATCGGGCTCGAGCTCGCAGCGTTCTTGCGGCAGGCAGGGTGTGAGGTTACGATTGTCGAGGCGAAATCCGAGGCCTGGGGCGAGTTTGCACCGACCGAGCTGCGAGCGTTTCTGCGGAAAAGGGTTGAGCTCCTCGGCGTGCAGTTTTTGTTCGGCACGGTGGCCGCCGAGATTGAACGCATGGAACACACAGTGAGTGGTCGGAGCTCGGACGCCGATCTTGATCACTCCGACGAGCGAGCGTCCGGGGTACGGGCTGGAGTGGCCGCGGTGCGAGCGAGTACCGGCGAGCGGATTCCGTGCGAGCTCGTCTGTGTAGCGGTCGGGAACGAGCCGCGCGACCGAGTTGCGCGTGAGGCCGGTATCGAAATCGGCGAGGCGCAAGCCCGAGCTTGCGGCCCGGGAGCGCGCCCGACGCCGCAGAGCGTGGAGCTGCAGAGCGTGGAGGCGCAGAGTCCGGCGTTGGAAGGCACGGCGCAGAAGGACTCCGCGCCACAAGGCGGCGGGGTGCTGGTCGACTCGCGAATGCAGACGAGCGACCCGCGCGTGTTTGCCGCCGGTGATGTCGCGCTGTTCCGTGACCCTTACAGCGGGCGGCTGCGGCGAGCCGAGCATTACTGCAGCGCCGAGTACGGAGGTCTCGTTGCAGGTGAGAACATGGCCGGCGGCGGCGCGGAGTGGGAGATGGTGCCGTACTTCTGGTCCGATATTGGCGACCTAACCGTTGAAGTCTACGGCGACGAAGCGGCGTGGGACGAGATCCTGACGCGGGAGTTTCATGACGAACCCGAAGACGATCCGAAGATTACGTTGCTCGGCCTAAAGGACGGGCGTTTGATTTGTAGCTTCAGCGTGAACGCACCGGAGCAGGAACGTTCGGCGTTGCAGGTCCTCATTCGTAAACAAACGGCGCTACAGGAATACCGAGGTCTCCTATGCGACGCAGCGGTTCCGCTCGCTACGGTTGTGCAAAAGGCGGTGGCCGGCGGTTGAGCCGAGCGCGCGGAGAGTTTTAGCGAGACCGTGATTGATAGCCTAATGTGGGCGCTTGAACCTCGTGAGCCGAAGCGGTAGGCTCACAGGTATGCTTGAGGACACCTTTACGCAACTAGTGCAGTACCTTACTGAAGTGGGCTGGGTAGGCCTTGCGGTAGCGTTGGGCGTAGGACTGGTCGTGGCACTCGCAGGGTATCGCCTGCGGCTTCTGTTTTTCTTTGTGGTGGGTTTCTACGCCGGCGCGGTCACGATCGGGCCGTTGTTCGCCGCTATGATCGATGCGCCCCAAACCGCGGTGATCTTTGGCGCCATTGCCGGTGTTGTCGCCGGATTTGTGGCGGTGCGCCTGTACTTTGTGGCGTTGTTCTTGATGGGGCTGCTCGCCGGCGCCTCGTTACTGGTTACTGCGGTTGGCTCGGTACTCCCTGAGGCCCAACTGCCGGTTTTGATCGCGGCTGCGATCGGCGGTGTACTCGGGGGTGTGGCCGCGATCGTGCTTGACCGCATCGCGGTGATCGTCGCGAGCGCCTGGGTCGGCGGCTTACACGTGGCCGGCGCCGGGTCTACGGCTGTCTACCGTGGGGCCGGTATAAGCGAGTCGCTCTGGTACATGCTGTTTCTCGGGATCCTTGTGGTAGTTACCGTGATCGGCGTACTGTATCAGTCGCGCATGTTTCCGACACAACGGTACCGGTACGACCGCCGCTATCGTAGAGAGCGATAGGCGTGCTCATCTAAGCGTGCAGAAACGCACCGTCGGAAAATCATAGCGTCGCGACCGCACGACCGCCGAACGGTCGCCTTTGCTCACAAGATCTCGAAGTTCACGACCTTTGTTTCTTTGATGACTTCGGAGTCGTCGGTGCGCACAACTTGCTCGATGAGTTTGCGGAGCTCGCTCAAACTGAGTTGTTTAAGATCGAGGTCCATCTCGAGTTCAACCTTTACCTTCATCTCGATAGAATCCGCGTTTTCCGGCGCTTTGTCCATAGCCAACACGAGGCAACCATGGAAGACACGCTCAACTTCTGAGAAAGCGCATCGAGTCGTATTATCCGCCGGTGCTCTTGGCGTAGTTGAGCGCTCCGCCGCCGACAAGAATGGCTCGCAGACGGGGAGAGAGCACAAGACGAGTTGTGATCCGTCGCACTCCGTGGGCGTTCTCAACCGTAATCGGAATCTCCTCGGCGCCGTTCCCAATGAGGCTCCTCAGGCCGCTTAGGCGCAGCGTTGAGCCACGTTCAATCTGCTCAAAGTCTGCAGGGTCAGCGAAAACGAGCGGGACGATACCGAAGTTCACGAGGTTGCTCTTGTGGATGCGGGCGAAACTCTTCGCAAGCTTCACGCGGATGCCGAGATACCGTGGAGCCAGCGCGGCGTGCTCGCGCGAGGAACCCTGCCCGTAGTTCTCGCCCCCCACGAGGGCGCTCTCGCCGAGAGCCACCGCGCGTTGCGCGAACTCCGGATCGAGCACATCGTACACATAGCGACTGATCGCCGGAATGTTGCTGCGATACGGTAGAACACGATTGCCCGCGGGCATAATGGTGTCGGTCGAGATATTGTCGCCCACCTTCAGCGAAACCGGCAACTCGAGTTCGTCGGGCAACTCCGAGAGCTCCGGAAACGGTTTGATGTTCGGCCCCCGTTTGATCTCGATGCTCTCGGGTGTTTCGGGCGGTTGCTGGAACCAGCGCTCGTTAAACGCAAAGCGTTCAGGCAACGCTATCTTGGGTTCTGCTCCGTGCGTTCGTGGGTCGGTGATGTAGCCGGTTAGAGCCGAGGCTGCCGCAGTCTCGGGGGAGCAGAGATACACCGCATCGTCTCTTGTACCGCTGCGGCCTTTGAAGTTGCGAGGAAACGTGCGAAGCGAATTACTGCCGGAGGCGGGCGCCTGGCCCATGCCGATGCAGCCGAGGCATCCCGGCTCGTGCGTACGCGCTCCGGCGTTCACGAGCTTCGTTATTCCGTCTGATGCAAGCAGGGTCACGAGTGTCTGGCGGCTGCCGGTATTGATCTCGAAGCTGACCTCCGGGGCCTTGAGCTTATCTTTTACCATCTCGGCGGCGATCATAAAGTCGCGATAGCTTCCGTTGCAGGAGCTGCCGATAATAACCTGCTGCACCGGAACCGAGCTAAGCTCGCGGGCCGGCTTCACGTTATCGGGATTGCTGGGGCACGCAACCAACGGCTCGAGCTCGCTCAGGGCCAGCGTGGTGTGGTATTCGTACTCTGCGGAATCGTTGTTCGGGATCGAGCCCCAGTCTTGCTCGCGGCCGTTCCGCCGCAACCAGTCACGCGTTACCTCGTCCGACGGAAACACCGCCGCGGTGGCGCCGATATCAACCGCCATATTGGCGATGGTAGCGCGAGCGGACATATCGAGGTTACCGACCCCCGGTCCGTAGAACTCCATAACGGTTCCGAGGCCTCCCTTGACGGTATAGCGGCGCAGAAGCTCCAGGATCACGTCTTTACCCGATACAAACGCCGGGAGCTCCCCTTCGAGATAGATGCCCCAGACCTCGGGGGTCGTTATGTAGTACGGCAGCCCCGCCATCGCGAGCGCCACGTCGAGCCCGCCCGCACCCATCGCCAGCATCCCCAGACACCCGCCGGTGGTTGTGTGGCTGTCCGAGCCGAGTAAGGTTTTGCCGGGGAGGCCGAAGCGCTGACGGTGCACGTGGTGCGACACGCCGTTACCGGCAGGCGAGAACACCACGCCGTACTTCGCCGCCACCGACTGTAGGAAGCGATGGTCGTCGGCGTTCTTGTAGTCTGTCTGGATGATGTTGTGGTCCACGTAGCTGACCGCGATCTCGGTTTTAACGCGCGGAACGCCCATCGTCTCGAACTCGAGGTACACCAGCGTGCCGGTTGCATCCTGCGTCAGCGTCTGATCTATTCTTAGCGCGATCTCGGTCCCGGGCAGCACCTCGCCGGAAACCACGTGCTCGCGTAGTATTTGCTCGGTGATCGTCCCCTTCATACGCGCTCCTTTTATACGACCGTGATCGTTGCTGCCTCGATCTTTGCTGCGGCGATCGGGTGTCACGTGTTTGACCGATCGTTGCGTTACGACTCGTCTTGGCGCTCGGCTTCGGGGGCGTCTTTGCCGCTTGAGTCATGCTTGCGCT
>PUOW01000236.1 GCA_003552185.1 Spirochaetaceae bacterium | reverse complement strand
GCCCCGCGGCCCGCCCCTCGGTGGGGCACGAGTTCGGTAGATGGGTGCTTCATGGCTGCACACCTCCTTCTACCTATCTAATACCGCCTCTGTTTTCATGGTGCTTCGCTTAACCGCGAAAACAGCGGCCAACACGCTGTGGGGCAGTTCATGCGGGGCAGTTCCCGACCGGCTCGAAAGGCTACTGTTGTGAGTTTCGGTCTTGGAAGTTCAACGATGCTGAGTTGATGCAGTACCGCAACCCGGTTGGGGCCGGTCCGTCGGGGAACACATGACCGAGATGAGCATCACAACGCGCGCAGCGCACCTCAGTTCGTACCATACCGTGGGTAGTGTCGTTGTGCTCTACTACCGCTTCCACCTCGATCGGACGAAAGTAACTCGGCCATCCACTCCCCGAATCGTACTTATGATCTGAGCTGAAGAGCGGCGTTCCGCAGCAGGCGCACAGATACGTGCCGGCCTCGTCATGGTGATAGTACGTGCCGCTGAAAGGCGCCTCGGTACCGCCGAGTCGCGCAACTCGAAATACTTCTTCCGGCAGCAGACTCTTCCATTGCTCTTCCGACCGTTGCAGTTTCTCTCCCCCACTCACGGGACCCTCCTCGGTTCGCTGGATTTCTGTAGTGTTTAAGCTAATCATTTCCGCACAAAAAATACAACCGAGGCGAATTCGCAAGGTGAGTTCACGGTAAGGCTGCAGCCCGCCATGACGCTGGTAGGCGTGGGGCAGACCGGACTTCCAGCGGCTGCCGCTCGCATGTGCGGGCACCCCGAGACACACGGAAGGGAGCGGAAGAGGACAGGGCAAACGCAGTTGGACACAGCACGCAGAAGTGCGGCGGCGAACGCTCGGTTTGGGAGTCTTGACGGAAGCGGTGGTGTGGTGCGGTGCAAGGGATGAGTGCTTGCTTCAGCGGCTTCTCGCCGCCGCCGTGAACCCGGCCCGATCCAACTGCGTTTGCCCTTCGGAAGCGGGGTGGAAGCGGGGCGGAAGCGGGCGGTCGGGCCTGACGATTCGCTCGTTATCGGATATAATGTAGGAAACAGCTACCTATGGTTACGAGAACGAGGGAGGCCGAATGAGCCGTTACAAAAACCTGATTCACGAGCTGGAACAAGCAAACGCCGCCGACCGGCGCACAGTCGCCGAGCATCGGGTAGAAGCCGGTCGCAGTCTCTATGAGGCCGGTCACGAGCTCGCAATTAACGATGCCACCAAAGAGACGTGCGACGAGCTCGAAGGAGTGGCCGAGCGCCTCGAGGCAACCGAGCGCAAGATGGCCCGCATTCAAGAGATCACCACCCGCGTTTCCGAGATCAAAGACGAGATCTCGCGCGCGCGCCGTGAGATTTCGCGGCTCGAGAACGAGGTGGTGCCGGTCTTCGAACAGATCGGTGAGCGAGCGTTCGAGCTATACCGAAATAACAACTACCTTGAAAACGAGTACACCGATGAGTTCCGCGACTTGGTGCAGCGCAGTAACGAGATTTCCGAGATCGACCGCGAGATCGAAGAGCTCGAGAACTCGGGGGAAGACTCATCGGTGCTGAAACGATGGGTCTCCGGCGGCCGCCTGGCTCTGCTTCGCAGTCGTAGAAGTAACAAACTCGAAGGATTGCCGAAACTGTATCGCAAGGCCGGAGCCGCGCTGTGCGAGACCGACTTTCTTGCAACCATGAACGACACCGAGCTGAACCGAATCGCCGAGCCTTTTCTCGCGGCGCGCCGTCGAATACAGCAGCTTGAGAACTCCATCGGCGAGCTCGACCAAGAGCGCGAACGCCTCAGAGCGGAACTGCACGAGATGGACGCCGAGAAGCGACCGTCGCGAACCGTCGCAACACTCGAGGAGCGCGTTGAGGAACTGAAAGCGCGCCAAAACGAGTGCTACGGCAAACTGGCCGACCACGTAATCGAGAGCAACGCCGAGCCCACCGAGATCCCTGAAGGCGCTCGCACCGCGATCGAAGAAATCGGACGTCTCGAGGCGGAGCAAGAGAAGCGGCAGGAGCGTATCAGCCGGCTTGAGGCCGCGATCGAAGCTGAACAGGTCGCCGCGGAGATCGAGCGGCTCGAACAGCGCGCGGCCACATTGCGCGAGCGGCTGTCGGAAATCCAGAGCGAGATCGAAAAGGCCGACGAGCGGATCGCCGAGACGAAACAGCGACACCGGCAGTTGCTTGCGCTTCGTGGATCTGAGGACGACCTGTAGCGCATCCGTATGGCCGAGGACACGCCTGAGCTCTTTGAGTCGACCGACCGCGAGTCCGAGCCGCTGGCGGCGCGGATGCGGCCGCGAACGCTCGAAGAGCTCGTAGGACAGGATCACATACTCGGCCCGGGACGGCTGCTACGCCGCGCGATCGCGGCCGATCAGTTGTCGTCCTTGATCTTCTCGGGACCGCCCGGGAGCGGCAAGACCACGATCGCACGGATCATAGCGAACACAACCAAGTCGCGTTTCGCCGCGCTGAACGCCGTCTTGACCGGCGTCGCGGAGCTGCGCAAAGAGATTCAAACCGCCGACCACGACCGGCGGTTTTATGGTCGACGCACGATCCTGTTCGTCGATGAAGTTCATCGTTGGAACAAGGCCCAACAGGACGCTCTGCTCCCCTGGGTAGAGAACGGCACCGTGGTTCTGATCGGAGCTACCACCGAGAACCCGTTTTTCGAGGTCAACGACGCGCTCGTGTCTCGCAGCCGTATCTTTCAGCTGACACGCTTAACCGACGAAGAGCTGCGACGCGTTTGCCGCCAAGCGCTCTCCGACCGCGAGCGCGGATACGGTGCGTACGATGTGCGCATCACGGAGGACGCGCTCGAGCATCTGGTGCGGGTGGCCGACGGCGACGCGCGCTCGCTGCTCAACGCGCTGCAGCTGGCGGTCGAGACCACTCCGGATCGCTTCCCGCCGCATTCGGGTGAACCGATTGAGATCACGCTGCCGATCGCCGAAGAGAGCATTCAGCGCAAGGCGCTGTTGTACGACCGCGACGGCGATTACCACTACGACACCATCAGCGCGTTCATTAAGTCGCTGCGCGGGTCCGACCCCGACGCGGCGTTGTACTGGCTCGCGCGTATGATCCGCGCAGGCGAGGACCCGCGGTTCTTGTTCCGACGCATGCTCATAAGCGCGAGTGAGGATATTGGTCTCGCCGACCCGCACGCGCTTCCCCACACCGTTGCGGCCGCCGAGGCCTTCGACCGCGTCGGCATGCCTGAAGGCGCGTTTCATCTCGCTCAGGCGGCGCTCTATCTCGCGACCGCCGAGAAATCGAACGCAACGCTCGGCTACTTCGATGCCGCGAACGCCGTAGAACAGGAGCAGTCTCAGGAAGTGCCTCGGCACCTCCGAGACGACAACCGCGACCGTGAAGGCTTCAAGCACGGGGAAGGTTATCTCTACCCTCACGCCTACCGCGAACACTGGGTTGCGCAGAACTACCTCCCCGCTCCGCTTCGGGGGCGCTTGTTTTACCGCCCGAGTTCACGCGGTTACGAGGGCCGACTCCGGAACGAGCTCGAGCGGCGACGAGAAGCACAGCTCGCCACGGCGTTTTACCGCGAAGCCGACGAGGTGTTAACCTTCACACCACATTCCTCGCAGCGCGAGCAGTGGTTGCGCCGCGCCTCGGGTGAGATATCGCGCCGCGTCGCCGCTCGGCGTGAGGCGTTGTTCGAGGCGGCCGCGATCGCGCGCCATATGCGCGTTCTCGTGCTCGGCGAGACTCCCTCGGCGCTGCTCTGGGAAGCCGTTCGTTCGGCTCCCGAGGGGCTGGTGGCCGCAGTGATCGCCGATGAATCCGAACGCCGCAGCGCCCTCGCCTACGCCGAGCAGTTTAGCGAGTTCGAGCGCCCGCAGATTCTCAACGACCTAGGGCAGGCCCGGGCGTTCGTGGGCGAGGCCACCGATAACGGGTTCGAACGTGTACTCGCCGCAAACCTCCTGCTTCGTACCGCGGAGAAAGCCCAGGCCGCAGGGCGGCTGCGCGAGGTGGCGACGCCCGAAGCGCGCATCGTGTTGCTCGAGGAGATTCCCTCCGACTCAACGCGGCTCTCAACCGTGCTCGCGGAACGCGGCCTAAGCCCTACACTCGTTGAAGCGCTGCAGCAGGCCGAGGCCGAGCTATTCGCAGACCCTCGCGACGCGCGCTTCGCCAATCGCCCCGAGATCTTGCAGCAGGCGCTGCAGCAGGCCGGGTTGCGGCTCGATACGCTCGAAACCGTGACATTCGGCGGCGAGCGCATAATACCTCGTACGTTGCTTGAGCGCTGGTTCCCGGCACCCCCCACTGCCCGCAGTTCCCCGACCGCCCACGACTCCCCCACCGCCGACGGTTCCCCGGTCAGCGAGGCTCCCGAGGCGGCCGGAGGCATGAGCACGCGCTACGCGCACGCGATTCGCACGCGTCTTGATCAGGAGGGGTACCGGGAATTGAGGGCTTTTGCGCTTTCCACGCTCGCCGACCGGGCCGTGCAGTGGTCGAGCACCGCGATCGTCCTCACGGCGTTCAACGGATGAGCCTCCGATCAAGCACGGCGCACCCCCGGCAAACTCCGGCACACGCCGCCCCCGGCAAAACTCCGGCACACACCGCCCCCCGGCAAAACTCCGGCCGGCCCGGCAAGCCCGACACCCCGGCAAACAGGGCAAACGCAGTTGGATCGGGCCGGGTTCACGGCGGCGGCGAAAGGCCGCTGAAGCAAGCGTTCATTCCCCTCACCGCACCACCATCGCTTCAGCCGAGCCTTCAAAACCGAGCGTTCGCCGCCGCACTCCTGCGTGCTGTGT
>PUOW01000337.1 GCA_003552185.1 Spirochaetaceae bacterium | reverse complement strand
GGGTTACCGAACGAAGCGGAAGGACTTACAGCCTAAGCAGTTCACTAGATCCGTCTAATTGCACACCAATATACCCGATTCCTACAGCGCTGTAAAGACCGATTATACCGTGGTTACCGTAGTTGTAACGGTAATACGGCGCATCCCCCTCGGGCGTCCCCCTATTCACGACGCGTCCCAAATCCTTCACACTACGCACCATGCAGCCCCGATACCATCGGTGGCGGCACAGCCATGTGACAAACGTCAACGGCAATTTTGCTTGCGTTATCCGCAGGGTGGGATTATCCTGTTCGTTACAACGCGTCGCACATTGACGGCGTTCTGAGTACCCGCCGAGATCGGCGCGAACCGGAGAGCAGCGTATGATCATAGCGCAAGTTTTGGGCTCGGCGGTCTCAACCGCTAAGGATCCCAACCTTACCGGACTGAAGCTTCTCGTCGTCGCAAAGGCCACGCCCGCAAACGAGCTATGCGGTGAGCCGTTCGTCGCGGCCGATACCGTAGGAGCAGGGGTCGGCGAGCTTGTCCTTATCGCCGAAGGTA
Organism: Spirochaetaceae bacterium; assembly: GCA_003552185.1. GTDB lineage: Bacteria > Spirochaetota > Spirochaetia > DSM-27196 > SLAA01 > B1Sed10-166. The sequence goes on along the minus strand of PUOW01000337.1, from coordinate 4,265 downwards.
GCAGTGCACGCGAGACCCAGTACACCCAAGCAAAGCCTGTGGACGCAGCGATCGTCGGCATCGTCGATTCGCTCGAGGTCGAGGACGTTATCACGTTTCGCAAGCAGTAAGGTCTGTGAAAACAAAGGACTTGCGGGAGCAAAGGACTTGCGGGAGCAAAGGACTCGCGGGAGCAAAGGAGAGGTTGCATGGATGTTCAGATGATTGCCCTCGGTATGGTCGAGACGAAGGGTCTTGTAGCGGCTGTCGAAGCCGCCGACGCCATGGTCAAGGCTGCCAACGTGAGCTTGATCGGCAAAGAGTACATCGGAGGCGGGTACGTCACCGTGATGGTTCGCGGCGATGTAGGTGCGGTAAAGGCCGCAACCGATGCCGCCGCCGCAGCGGCACAACGAATCGGTGAGCTGGTAAGCGTCCATGTGATTCCACGGCCGCATTCCGACGTAGAGACGATACTGCCGAAGACCTAAGCAGCGGCCTACGCAGTAAGCGCAATACGTATGACCGGTTCTCCTCACTCGATGCTGAGCGTCGGCATCGATGTCGGAACAACTACTACTCAGGTCGTGTTCTCACGGCTTGAGATGCGCGACACCTCGCGGCCGGGGGGCATCCCGCGCATCCAGGTTACCGATCGCGAGATCGTGTACCAGAGCGCGATACGCTTCACCCCTCTGCTGGGCCCCGACGAGATCGACGCCGAGCAGCTGGTCCGGATGGTTCAGGAGGAGTACCGGAACGCCGCGGTGACGCCCGACCGCATCGAGACCGGTGCCGTGATCATAACCGGCGAGATCGCCCGCGCCAAGAACGCCGAGATCATGCTCGAGAAGCTCAGCGCCTTCGCCGGCGATTTCGTCGTGACGGTCGCCGGACCGAACGTCGAGGCGCAGATCGCTGCCCGCGGATCCGGCGCCGCGGCCTACTCCGGCCGTCATTACACCCAGGTTACGAACATCGATATCGGCGGCGGCACCGCGAACGCCGCGGTGTTCCGCGCCGGCACCCATATCGGATCCTCGGGGCTCGCGGTCGGTGGACGTCAGATACAGATCGAGCCGACCTCGGGCCTCGTTCGCGCGATAGCCCCTCCGGGACGCAAGATCGTCGAGGCACTGGGGTTGGGGCTTCGTGAGGGTGCCCCGGCTGAGTTCGATGCACTGCAACGGTTCTGCAGTTGCATGGCCGACCTCACGGTGGATCTGGCGCTTGGGCGCGTGAGCGAGCTCGGGAAAGCGCTGCAGCTCACGCCGCCGCTGCAGGAAGCCGAACAGTCGCGCGTGCTCTTTTTCTCGGGGGGTGTCGCGGCCTATTACTACCGCCCGGTGCCGGTCTCGAGCCTGTCGGAAGTAGTGCTGCACGAAGATCTGGGTCCGTTGTACGCGCAGCAACTGCGGCTGCATTCAGGCCTGCGAGGCTTCCGGATCGAGGAGCCGACCGAAACGCTTCGCGCAACGGTGCTTGGGGCAGCCGGCCAGACCGTAACGCTCAGCGGCAGCACGATCTGGGCCGACGCGGCGATTCTGCCGCTGCGCAACTTCGCGGTAATAGATCCGCAGATTGCGCATGATCGCCTCACCGAGCCCGGGTATCTCGGCGCGCGCTTTCTCGACGCGGTTCGAAGGTGGGACGTTACACGCGAACACACCGGGTTTGCGCTGGTGCTCGACCTGCCTTCCGACCTGAACTACCACACGCTTCTCACCGTCGTTGAGGCGCTCGTGGAGTTCGCAACTCCCGAGGTGCTTTCGGGGCATCCGTTGGTTTTGATTCTCGAGCACGACTACGCGCAGGTAATTGGACAGACGCTGACCGGAAGGCGCCCGGATCTGCAGGTAATCAGCATCGACCAGGTTGGACTTGGCGAAGGCGATTTCATCGATATTGGGGTTCCGATCCTCGGAGGCAGAGTGGTTCCGCTCTCGATCAAGACCCTGATCTTCTACGAGTGAGGAGTATCGTATGGTATTACGAACGAAGCTGTTTGACGAGACCTACGAGTTCAAAAGCATTAAGGAGCTTCTCGCCAAGGCGAACGAAGAAAAATCCGGAGACCGTCAAGCCGGCATCGTCGCCGGCAGCGTAGCCGAGCGGATGGCTGCGAAACACGTGCTCGCCGAGGTACCGCTCCGGGCCTTGTACGAGAACCCGGTAGTCCCGTACGAACAGGACGAGGTTACGCGCATCATCATCGACGCGGTGAATCTCACGATCTACGGCGAGATCAAGGACTGGACGGTCGGTGGACTGCGCGAGTGGCTGCTCGCCGACAGCACCACCGGCGAGATGATCAAGCGCATAAGCCGAGGCTTGACCGCCGAGATGATCGCGGCGGTCGCGAAGCTGATGTCGAACCTCGACCTCATGACCGCGGCGCGCAAGATCCGCATCGTGTCGCACTGCGCGAACACCATCGGACTCGAGGGCACGCTCGCCTCGCGCAACCAGCCGAACCACCCCACCGACTCGGTTGAGGGCATTCGGGCCGAGGTGTTCGAAGGCCTGAGTTTCGGCTCCGGCGACAGCGTGATCGGCATCAACCCGGTCGACGACTCGCTCAGCAGCGTGACGCAGTTGCTCGAGATGACCTACGACGTGATTCAGCGCTGGGAGATCCCGACGCAGAACTGCATTCTCGCGCACGTCACCACACAGGTAGACGCAATCCAAAAAGGTGCGCCGAGCGGCCTCATCTTTCAAAGCATCGCCGGCAGCGAAGCCGCCAATAAATCATTCGGCATCGACATGAAGATGATGGACGAAGCCTACGATGCGGCGCAGAAGTACTGCTTCACCCCGGGCCCGAACTACATGTACTTCGAGACCGGCCAGGGTTCGGCGCTCTCGGCCGACGCGCATCACGACGCCGACCAACTCGTGCTCGAGGCGCGCGCGTACGGCTTCGGAAAGCGCTATAACCCCTACCAGGTAAACACCGTTGTCGGCTTCATCGGACCCGAGTACCTGATGGACGCTACGCAGATCACTCGCGCCGGACTCGAGGATCACTTCATGGGTAAGCTCACCGGAGTCTCGATGGGCTGCGACGCCTGCTACACCAACCACGCCAAAGCGACGCAGAACGATATCGAGAACCTTGCGGTGTTGCTGAGCGCCGCCGGGTGCAACTACTTCATGGGGGTACCGCTCGGCGACGACCCGATGCTGAGTTACCAGTGCACCAGCTTCAACGACGCGGCGAGCTTGCGGCAGCTGTTGCGGCTGCGCCCGCTGCCGGAGTTCGAAGCCTGGATGGAGAAGATCGGCCTGATGGAGAACGGCGTCCTCACCGCAAAGGCCGGCGACGCCTCGTTCTTCCTGCAGCGATAGCCTGCAGCCACAAGGAGTGAGTGAGATGCGAGACGATATCGAAAGCATTGTCAAAGCCGTTATCGCCGAGATCAAAAAGGAGAACGGCGGCACCCTTCCGGTCTCCGGAGGAGCCGGGAGCGCTTCGGCGGCAGGCGGCGCGAACACGGCCGCAGGCGCCGCCGGCGGCAGAAACAGCGGAGGCCTCGTGATCGACCTGCCGGACCCCACCACAAAAGAAGCCCGCATGGTGCCGGGAGTCGACAATCCGTACGACCCCGACGGACTGCGCAACCTCATGGCCGCCACTCCGTCGCGCATCGGGGTAGGGCGCGCCGGATCGCGCCCCCGTACCGGCGCCCTGTTGCGCTTTCAGGCCGATCACGGCGTTACCCAGGACGCGATCTACAGCGAGGTAGAAGAGGCGGTAATCGAGCGCTGCAACCTCTTCACGGTGCAGTCGCAGGTTGAGGACCGCCACGTCTACCTGTTGCGCCCCGACCTCGGTCGTCGACTTTCGGACGAAGGCCGGCGCTTAATCGAGGAGAAATGCAAGCGCAACCCGCAGGTGCAGATTATTGTGGGAGACGGTTTGAGCGCGGCCGCGATCAACAACAACCTCGAGTCGATTCTGCCGGTCATTGAGCAGGGTCTGAGCTCGGCCGGGATCTCGAGCGGCACCCCGTTCTTCGTGAAGTACTGCCGCGTCGGAATCATGAACGCGATCAACGACATCATCGGTGCCGATGTCGTGATCCTGTTGATCGGCGAACGGCCGGGGCTCGGGGTAGCCGACGCGATGAGCGCCTATATGGGCTACAAGCCCACCCAAGGAAAGACCGACGGCGACCGCGATGCATTCTGTATGATCACAAACAACGGCGGTACCAATCCGCTCGAAGCCGGTGCGTTCATCGTCGAGCAGGTTAAAAAATATCTGAAGTATCAGGCCAGCG